>JAOPWF010000376.1 GCA_025965815.1 Mycobacterium sp. | reverse complement strand
AACGCGCAGCTCGACCGGCTGGGACGCAGGGACCGCAAGGGCGCGGTCGACACATTCGACGTCGCCGGGTATGTCGCCACCCTCCAGCGGGTGGCTCGCGAGCACGCCGGAAGCGACGTCTACGTGCCCCACCTCGACCGCGGATTGGACGACGAGGCGGTGGCCGCGCGCGGCGTGGTGCCGGCCGACGCCAGGGTGGTTGTCACCGAGGGCAACTATCTCGGCCTGCCCAGTCACGGTTGGGGCCCGGTGCGGGGGTTACTGCACAGGCTCTACTACGTCGACAGCCCGCAGGCGCTCCGGCGCAGCCGCCTGATCGAGCGCCACATCGCCGGTGGCCGCAGCCGCCGCGACGCCGAGCGCTGGGTCGACACTGTCGATGAGCCGAACGCCTCGCTGATCGCCACCACCCGCGACCGCTGTAACCGAACGTTCTACCTCACTGACTGATAGGAACAGCGGATGACCAATCCCGCCGCCGGCACACTGCCCTGAGCCGCTCGCCGATGAACGAACGCAATAGCCGGGTCGCAGCCGCGGTCGCCGCCGCAGGCGTCGCAGCGGATATCAGGATCCTCGACGCGGCCGCCAAGACCGCGGCCGCCGCGGCCGCCCAGTTGGGGTGTGATGTGGGCGCTGGCCGTGACGGCCGGTGTGGCGATGCAGGTCCGGTGACCCTGCCGCTACGGCTTCGTGAGCTGGGGGGAACATCCAGGTCGCCGCGGCGGCGTGGATGGTCCAGATCTTGCTGCCGGTGCAGACCAGGTCGTCGCCGTCGACCGCGGACATCGACAGCGATGCCAGATCCGAGCCCGCCTCGGGTTCGGAATAGCCCTGGCAGAAGAAGACGTCGCCGGTCAGGATCCTTGGCAGGTAGTAGTCCTGCTGCGCCGGCGTCCCGAAGGCGATGATCGCGTGTGCCACCATCCGAATGCCCAGCGGGGACAACGCCGGCGCGCCGGCCAGTGTCGACTCCGGCTGAAGATGTAGTGCTGGGCAAGGCTCCAGTCGCAGTCGCCGTACTCGACCGGGCAGGCGGGCGCCGCCCAGCGGCGTTCGTGCAGTGCGCGCTGCCTTTGCATGCCGGCCTCGTGGTGGGAGTAGACGCTTGTCATCAGACGACCGGCCCGTTGTAACTCCGGTGTCAGCTTTTCGTCTAGAAAGCTGCGTATCTCGTCGCGGAACGCCAGGTCGTCCGCCGACCACTTCAGGTCCATTGGTTCCCCAATCCGTCAACGCGTACCAGACACTGGGCCGCCTTTCCGAAGCTGTATGCCGCGGCAACCCATCGCATGGTCGCCGCGCCGGACGACCCGGCCAGGTTGCGCGAAAGGCGCCCGCCCAGCGAACTTTGGCCCGTGCCGCCAGCGACAGCGGCGGGAGTCCTCGTGGTATCGGTCGCGCATCAATTTCGTCCCGGCGAGGTGGTGGCCAACTGTTGCTTGCGCGCTGTGCGCCCGAGCCGGCCGTGTTCGCGGTGACTCGCCCTGTTTGCTGGTCGGTCGAAGCAATGACCCTGTCCCGCACGCACAGTGGGTTCTGATCCACCCGATCCTCAATCGCTGTCACCGGTGTGGAGGCGCCGGATCAGCGCGCTTCTTGTGTTCGGACAGATCCGTTCCGGAACGCGTCAATGCACGCGGTGCGCCCGGCCTCGTAGCGGGCAGCCGGCGAACCGGGCAATAATCGTCAGTGTGGAGCGGCGACGAGATCGGCAGGCCAGCCAATCACCGATGAGCACCCTGGTGGAGCTGCCTGCGCTGGTCGTGCTTGAGCGTCTCCCGTTGCCGGTGCTCGCCATCGGCGAAGACGGCAGCATCCTCTTCGCGAACGGCGCGTTCGCCGCGATGCTCGGTCACACGCCGGAAGAGCTGCTGTCGCTGAAGTTCCATCAGATCTTCCAGACCATGCCGGCCGACGAATCCGCCGTCTCCGTCGTTCGGGCCCATGCGGATCTCGTCGTGGATCTGTTGCATGTGGACGGCTCCACCGTGCGGGCCAGGATGGGAAAGTCAGCGCTGCTGCGCGGCGACGACCCGGTTGCACTGGCAACGTTCCAGGACCTGACCGAGCAGTTGTGGGTCGAGGAACTGTAGTTGGTCGGACATCACTGGATCGACAGCGGTGGACCGAGATGGCGTAAGGACTCCCGTGCCAGGAACTCACGAAAATACGGCAACGAGTCGTCGGTCACGATGGCGGGAAGCAGGATCTCCCAGGTTCGGGCGAGCCGCAGCCTGGGGTCATCGCCATCGGTCATTGCGTTCGATATCAATTCGGCGCCAAGCATCGAGCCGGTGATCAAGTCGGCGACGGCGTCCGGGTCGAGGTGCCCGCGCAGGTCCCCTTCGGCCTTGGCTTGTCTGGCCAGTGCGCTCATTGCCGCCACCCAGCGGCGGTAAGTGCGCGACGCCACCTCGTTGAACTCTCCCAGCGCGCGGGCGACATGCCGGCCGGCGTATGCCACCCTGTCGCCCGCGACGACATCCGTGGCCACAAACACGCCGTGAATCATGTTTTCCAAAGCGGGAGAGGACGATTCGCGGATGCGATCGAAGGCGTCCATGGCTGCGCCGGTTCCTTCGTCGATAATGGCCGTGGCCAGAGATTCCTTGCTGTCGAAGTGGTAATAGAGCGCGCCTTTTGTCATCTCCGCGCGCTCGATGACATCGCCCAGTCCCGTCGCCGAATAACCGATCTCGTTGAACAGCTCCACCGCCGCATTGATGATCTTCCGCCGAGTGGCCTCGGACCGCGCCTGGCGCCCCGTCGTCCGGGTACCCAAGGAATCCCGTCTGGGCGAACTCATCTTCGGAAGGTACTCGGTCGGTCGAGGATCATGCCGAATCCTGGGCTAGTCGGGCCTTGTTCGTCGCGATTGCGGTACGCCGCCTGATGAACTTGGTGAGGTAGGCGATGTTGTCCGGATTCACGAAGCCCGGCAGTGCGAGGACCCAGGCCTTCTCGAGGTCGCCGAGGAACCGCTCCGGCTCATCGAGACTACTGATCTGGCGCACCCCGGCGTACAGCGAGACGAGCAGCTGGCTGACGTCCTCGGGGTCGAGTTTTCCGATGACGTCGCCCTCGTCGATCGCGCGCTGGACCACCGCCGCGAATGCCTTGATCCATTCGCCCAACAGCTTCTCCCGGAGCCCGTCCGTTTGCCCGATCGACTCCAGCAGGTGCAAACCGGCCCGGGCCGCGTCATCACCGATGTCCTGGACCGCAATGAGGTAGGAGATATCCACCAGCGATTCCAGGCCGGAGAGCCGGTGGGCGAGCAGTTCGTTGACCGCGGACCTTCGCATGCTCGCCTGGTGGTCGATGATCGCCAAGGCCAGCGCATACTTCGACCGGAAGTGGAAATACATCGCCCCCTTGGTGACCTCCGCCTCCGCCAGGATGTCGTCGAGGCTCACCAGGCTGTACGACCGGTGGGCGAACTGGTGGGAGGCTGCGCGCAGGATCTGTTGGCGCGTTGAGTCCGCTGGTGTGTCGCTGGCGCTCGACTCGGTCACTGCGGGTCCTCAAGACATGCACGGTTGCACCGGGCGGCGGGCGATCGCGTCGGCTGCGCAGCCGTTCGCGGTCCGATTCTGCCATCTCGCTGTGAATTTGTGGGCGTAACCCTGGGTGTGCCGCCGAATTCACCGCTGTCGGTGTTTTCACGCTCTGCCAGGGTAAACACTCGGAGGGTGGCAGCAGGACCGGGTCGTGACGCGGTCACGGGATCAGTCGCATCGCCGGCCACACGATCACCTTCCTCTTCCTTCCATGCCGGTGCGGGAGTCTCGCGGCCTGCCCGTGCTCAACCGGCGCCTGGACGACCAATACTGTAAGTCGCTTCTATGCATGCATAACAGCCGAAAGGTATGTAATGTACCTGGTGTGAACGTTACTGGTTTGCTCGCGGAATCTCGCTCCGCCGACCATTCCAGGCCTAACGGGCGGCCCCGGAGCACCAAGCCGTTGCCCACGACCGGCCCCGACCATGAGTGAAGCCGCGCTTCCGAGCGGCACGCTGCGCATGTCCATCAGCGGCAAGTTCGGCGAACGGACCTCCAAGCATCGGATGCGGGCGCCCGGCCTCAAGCGCCCGGTGGCACTTCTGCAGGTCGCGTGTGCTCGCTCGCCTTCTCGCCGGGTTTCTTCTATGTGGGCGCAACACCGGTCAACCGACTGGCCGCTGCACCCGCGAACCGCAGGCATTACGTCCGTAGTCGCGTTCATCAAGCGAGGTTGAGGTATCCGATGATGCAGTGGGACGAGGAGGTCGACGTCGTTTGCGTCGGTTCGGGCGCTGGGGGCTTAGCGACCGCGATCGTGGCCGTGGACGCTGGTCTCACGGTCTTCGTGGCAGACTCCATGGGCGGTGAGGTTGCCGGTACCGCTGCGCCACGGCCCGACAGCCTGCAGCGCAGGTTGGGTGCTTCCGTCGTCGATCGGGAGACCGATGAATACCTCGACGCTCTGGCGGAAGGCCTTGCACCGCTGACCGATATCGCTCTCGAAGCCGCTGTCCCCGTCCGGGTGGTCGACGAGCCGCCACCGGTTGAGCTGGGTCGCCACGGCCGGCCGAAGCGCGCCACCGTCGAGACGTTCTACGGGGCGCGGCTCAAAGACTGGGCCGACCAGTGTGCGGCTTCGCCCTACGGCGTCCTGTACAGCGAGGTGTCGGACCGGAGCATGAGCCCGATGCGCTCCAGGAGCGGCGAGGCGATCGAAGCCGCGGTGATCGGTTGTTTCGAGCCTGACGCCGAAGTCGCCGGGCCGACGCTCGCCGACTGGTTGTCCGCAGAGGCGGAAGAGCGGGATATCGAGGTCCACCAGGCGAGCCCGTTGCAGCGCATCGTGTTCGATGAAGAGGCCAATGTGATGGGAGCGGTGGTATCCACGTTCGACGGCAGGTATGCGGTCCGCGCCAGGCACGGCGTCACGCTGGGCATCGGTGACCACCGTGTGGACAGCACCTCGTCGCAACTTCTGCCGGCCGGAACGTCGACCTTTCAGGTGTGCGTGGTGAGCCGGCCCGCCAGCAGATTCGGCCGGGTCGAACTCCTCGTCAAGGAGCCACTCGCCCCTAAACCGCTATGCGTGACGTCGCTGCACCGGCAGTCGCGCGCAAGAAATCACCACAATCACGCGATGCACTGAGTCACGAGCCTCGGAGGCATTGCGTCGCCGAGAAATGCAGGGGTACGCGGCCCTTGGACAGCAGTGACTCCATCGCCAGTCTTGCGAGCGGACGCGACAGTAGGAAACCCTGGGCCCGGTAGCAGCCGTGTTCCAACAACGTCCTTGCAGCGGCCTCGGTCTCGACCCCCTCGGCGACAAGCTCCAGGCCGAACGCCTCCGCCAGGGCGATGATCGCCCGGACAATCGCCAGATCACCTGCGTTGGTTCCCAGTTCGCGAACGAAGCCCTTGTCGATCTTGAGCGTGTCGACCGGGAGGGACTTCAGATGGGACAGCACGCTGTAGCCGGTTCCGAAGTCGTCGATGGCGATCTGGACCCCGACCTCCTTCAACCTGGCGAGCGTGATCCGGGTGGTCTCGATGTCCTGAACCACGACGCTCTCGGTGATTTCCAGACACACCGAGCTGCCCTCGAGACCGAATTCTTCGATGGTGTCCGCGACGGACTCGACGAAACGGTCGGTGACCAGCTGAACCGGCGAGACATTAAGGCGCAGCAGGGTGTTTTGGCCGATGCCGCGCGCTCGCCAATTTCCGAACTGGGCGCACGCAGCGCGCATGACCCAACGGCCGAGCTCACCGGCGAGGTTTATCGACTCGGCAACCCCGATGAACGAATCCGGCGACAGCAGACCGCGGGTGGGATGCTGCCAACGCACCAGTGCCTCGGCCGCCAGGATCTCCCCGCTGCGCATGTCGACTTCGGGCAGATAGTGCAGCACGAGCGCGCCGTTTTCGATCACGCCCTGGAGATGGAGCTCGATGTCGTTGCGGAATGCGCTCTTGAGCGACATGTCCTCGGAGAAGACGGCGATCTTGTTTCCGCCCGCGTTCTTGGCCGTGAGGACGGCCTGGTCGGCGCGGCGGAGCAGATCGGAGGTGGTGTCGCAACCCGGAATACCCAGAGCGACACCGATACTGACGGTGCGGGTGAGCATCTCCCCGCCGATGGACACCCGCTCCAGGAGCTTGTCGTGCAGCCGGTTCGCCAGCACCTCCGCGGCGTCGGCATCCATCGGGGAGGCGGGAACCACGACGAACTCGTCCCCGCCGAGGCGGGCGATCACGTTGTTACCCTCCGTGCCCTCACGGAGCCGTTCGGCGAATATCCGGATGAACCAGTCGCCGGCGTTGTGGCCGAGATAGTCGTTGATGGCTTTGAGCCGGTCCAGGTCGAGGAACAATGCCGAGACGGGTCCTGGCTGTCCCACGCCAAGCCGGGCGTCGAGGTGGGACAGCAGTGCCCGTCGGTTGTGGAGTCCGTTCAGGTCGTCGTGGTCGGCGAGATACCGAAGCTGATCCTCCGCGACGATGCGGGCCTGGAGTTGGGCGAACAGTGAGGCGATCGCTTTGAGGGCGTTGAGCTCTTCTGGCTTCCACTCCCTGTCACCGAATTTGACGAACCCGAGGGCCCCGGTCGTCACCTCTCCTGACACCAGCGGCACCGATGCCAGGGAGGTGGCAGGAACGCCGCTGCCCTCTTCGATGCGCCGTTGGTAGTCATCGGTGCTCGGTTTGGCGCGAAACACCACCGGTTCCTTGGCGTGCTCGGCTGCTGCGAATACCGGGTCGGCATCGGCGAAAAAGACGACGCCGATTGGATCGGGGTCCGGCATCTCGGGCCTGGGCGGCCACTCGGCGATCAGTCTCGTCGCCCGGATGCTGTGATCGTTGTGGCGCAGGAAGCTGACGTCGACGTCGAAGTACTTGACGAGTTCGGCCAGTACCTGTCGGCTCACCTCTACCGAGGTAGCCGCATCGACCGCCATCAGCTGGGTAGCGACACTTGTGACCAGCAGGTCGAGGCTGCGTGGCACGTTTCCTCCCTAAAGGCCGTTCAGTGGCGAATGGGCGCGGTCAAGACTGCGGCGGCGGCTACGTACGGATGGCCGTGGGGCGTCGGAGAGTCTGAGCACCAGCACCTGCGACTCGTCGGCTCCTGTGCCGGCCAGTTCACGAAAGTCACGCTGCAATCCACTGAGGGTAGGCGCAAACGGCGGCGACAGGTCTTGCAGGTCGTTGTGGTCGTGGGCGTAGAGGAACACCGGTGAGATCGGTTGAATGCCCAGACCGTGTTGCTGCGCGACGATCCACGCCGCCTCGACCGCCGATCCGCCTCGGGCGTAGTCGGTCAGGGTGTGGCCAGGCACCGAGATCACCGCCAGCGCGGAACTGGCACGGACCCGGTCGCGGGTGTCATCGCCGAGGGCCGCCCCCGCGTCCCACTCCGCGAGATTGGCCATCACCTCGGGCCGGCGGAGGATATCGAGAGTCAGAAGTTCGCCGGGATCGAGTTCGAGGCTGTGCACATCGATGCCCGAGTCCGGCGAGGCGTCGCCGGGCCAGCGGACTTCGGAAATCATCTCCTCATGCAGGTGGGAGGTCAGGTACCGGATGCGGTCGGCTCGGCCGAGAATGCCTGCGGCGTGCTCGATATCGTCGCGTTCCGTCAGGAGTCGCAGCCGACCACCCTCTCCGCGGGCGGCAGCCTCCAGTGATTCGATCGTCTCCTGCGCGAGTGGACGGGGAGCCCCTTGGTGGCGGTTGGTTTCCCTGAGCAGCATCTGTCGGTACAGCCGGGCGAGCCCGGGATCGTCTCCGCTTCCCAGGAGCACCCTCGCGCGCAACGGTGAGGTGACCTCGTCCTCGCCGAACTCCACCGCCCCGAGCACCCCGTGTGCGGCCGCGGCGACCCGTGCGTTGAATACGGCGGCGCCGATCGCCACTGCGCTGCCACGGAAGCCGACGTCCATCGTGGACGTGTGCTCCGGCGCGAGGACGAGGGTGACCGAGTCGCCATTCGTCTCGACGTGCCAGGGCTGCGCGTTCCCCCCGGATGGTGCGCGGATTGCGGCTGCCGCGACGATCTCCGATGGGTTGGCCATCTCGGCCGGCACCGCAGGTCCGGCGTCCACCGGGTTCTCACGGCGGGGCGCTGGGGGCTCGTCGAGTTGATCGAGCGCCATTGCGATGTCGAGGCGAACCCGTCCCGACGCCAGTGGCTCCCGCAGACCGATTCTGCGGACGGCTTCAGCGACCGCGGTCGCGCCGAGCGCCACGTCGCCCGCCAACTGCGGCCAGGTTGTCAGGGTTTGTCCGACCTCGACGAGCGACGCCGCCGCGCGTGGAGACAAGCTGGCGGCGTCCAGGATGCGCAGCACGTGCGGCACCTTGTCCCGGCTCGACAGGGAGGCGAGTTGTTCGACGTCGACGTCACCGATCAGCCCGTGCAAGATGGGCCGGGACGGCTCGAGGTCGTAACGCTCGACATCGACCAGACCGCGGTCACTCGTCGCCATCAGTACCGGGATCCGCCTGGCCCGCGCCGCCTCGCGGACGATGACCTTCATATCGAGTGAATCGCATTCCTCCACAACGACGTCCAGCCCGTCCAGAAAGCTCTCGACGGTGTGCGGCATGAGTCCGGACGTCGATACGTGCAGCGACAGATAGGGGTCGAGTTCGGTGATTCTCCTGGCGGCCACCACCGCCTTGTTCACCGTGAGATCGAACACCGTCGCCGGCACCCGGTTCAGGTTGGACAGCTCGAGGGTGTCGAAGTCGGCGAGCCGCAACTCACCGCACAATCCTTCCGCGGCAAGGGTGTGCGCGATCGCATGACCCACACTCAACCCGATGACACCGATTCGCAGGGTGCCGAGCCGGTCTTGTTCCTCCGCGGTAATCATGTTCCGGTTGCGGTCCAGCCGGAGCGCACGAAACGCCTGCGGACCCAACACACCGACCACTGCGCGGCGCCACGGGTAGTACGCCCACCGGGTGGATTCGGCGATCAGGGCGCAGTCGGGAGGTGGACGGAGTCGCTGCAGGCTCGCAACCTGTTGGGTGCGTTGATCGATGAAGTCGATGCGCGGATTCGCGCGCAATTCCGCCAGCCCGCGGCGGTCATCCTCGTCGGCGGGATCGAAAATCGTTGCGGTGCAGTGATCGGAATCGGCTATGGCGGCCTCGCTCACATCCCGCTCCCGATCAGCACGCCCATTTCACCGTCTCGGTGCGCGCTTCGCATCAACTCCGTGATCTCAGCGAGGGTCTTCGATACCTGCTGCGGCTCCGCATATTTGACGAAGGTGCGTCGGTCCCACCACATCATCTTCGTCCGGTAGCGCTCGTCGGGATACGGAGCCGCTGGAATCTTCGACGCCACCACACCTCCCGAGGAACTCCAGCGATCCAGCACGTGTGCCGCCGCCGTCGCCATCACGAACTGAGCGTCCAAGAGTGTCATCGTCGGGAACGCGGTACGGGCAAGGGTTCTGGTGAGGGAGCGGTTCCGGTGTGGGTCGTCAGTAACCCAAGCCGTTTTCATCTCCACCACCCCGAATGGTAGCCGGTCGGTGATCATCTTCCGGACCGTGGCCAGGCCGCTTTGCCCGGCCCACTCGACTACGGCATGGGATTCGTCGGCGGACCGCAGTGGTCCCTTGGCCCTGGTGCCGCCCACCACCCGCCCGGTCTCATCGACCGCGGCGAAGAACAGGGCTGTGTCCGACCCGGTCCGGATGGCGCGGAGGTCCAGTGCCCGCTCGACACCGTGCTTGCGATAGCTGCGCTGGGCCCCCTCCAGGTACTCGGCCCACAGTTTCGGCTCCGCCGACGGCGGTGCGACGACGACGGTGCATCCGGTGTCCGAGTCCCACCAGTCAAGGGTCTCTTTGATGTCGAAAGCAGTTCCGGCCAGAGCATCGAGCTGGGGAAGGTTCACTGTTGTCCCATCGGTCGGGCAGCCGGCCAACGGGGGTTGTCGCAGCTGACGCCTGGTACGCGTATCCCGTAAAATGCGAATACGCAAAGTCAAGTATCCCGCCGAAGGGCTCTCGGACTCCAGCCATGGCCCTAATTGCCTACGCGAAACGCCGGTTTCGGTAGACCTCGCAAAGCAAATTCGTTTCCTATCAACCCACGTGGCAATCGAACATGCGACGCTTTCCGCTGATTGGTTTGAATTGTCGTTAATTTGGCGAACTTCGTGGGGAATGCTGTGCGAAGTATGACGTCGCGGCCTCGCTGTGACCAAGAAGCGTGCTGTAGGGTCGATCTGCGGTGCAATCGGTCTTACCAGCGTGCACTGTACGTCCAATCCGGTCCCTCAGACCCACTTTTGACCTACCTGACAACGCATCCGCGGACGGACCGGACATGTGGCCGGAATTCGGTGTCGAGGATTTTGCCCGGAGCCGCCGAAGGGGCATCGGCGCAAGGTGCGGGCGTGGAGGTTTTTGGCGGGCGCATTAGCGGGTCGGCTGACCCGGTCAGCCAAATGGCAATTGGTGGCGGTCGTACAAATCAACGGTCGGTTCCCGCGGCGTCGGTTTTGCTGGAATGCCCGCCCCGGTGACACCGTTGCGAACTGCCGCCCGCTATCGGCGCCGAAGGCGGTTGTGCGGCGCTGGTGCGGATGGGGATCCAGGCGGACCCACCGTGAAAGTCCCTTCACCGGAAAAGCTTCCGTCACCGTCGGCAACCAGTAAGCCGCCGGATCGCTATCCTGCGGTACGCCGTTGTGGCGCAGCACAGGTCACAACTGTGCTGTTGCTTGTTGTTTGGCCCAGCGGTAATCGGCCTTACCGGACGCGGTGCGCTGAATGTGGTTGCGGAACAAAATCTCTTTCGGCAGCTTGTATCTGGCGATGTGTTGTTCGGCAGTGGTCAGGATGTCGTGCACGGTCGCCGTCGCCCCGTGGGCCAACTGCACCAGCGCGACGACTTCGGAGCCCCATCGCCTGCTGGGCCGGCTGACGACGACGACGTCGTACACCCCGTCATGACGGGCGATCGCGGCCTCCACCTCTTCGGCGAAGATCTTCTCGCCGCCGGAATTGATGGTGACGGAGTCGCGACCGAGCAGTTCAATCGTTCCGTCGGCGCACCAGCGCGCCCGGTCGCCGGGCACGGCGTGCCGGATGCCGTCGATCACCGGGAACGTGCGTGCGGTCTTGGCGGCGTCGCCCAGGTATCCCAGTGGCACCTGGCATCGTTGGGCAAGCCAGCCGATATCGGCGTCACCCGGCGACAAGGTGCGGGTGAGGTCCTCGCTCACGACGACGGCGCCGACATTGGGGCTGAAGCGACCCGTCGCGGCGTTGCCGTTTGTCGACACGTGCCCCATCTGTGCGCCGGTTTCTGACGATCCTCCCGCATCGATGACCATCGCGTGCGGAACGAGGCCGAGGAACCGCTGCTTGACCGGGGCGGTCAGCGGGGCGCCGCCGCTGACGAGCACGGCCAACTTTGACAGGTCGTATTGGCGCGTTTGGAGTGCGTCGATCATCGGCCGAGCGAACGAGTCGCCGACGATCTGGATGGAGGCGACCCGTTCCCGGCTGGCCGTCGCCAGCGCCTCGGCGGCGTCGAAGCGATCGGCCGCGGCGGGCAGGACAAAGGTCCGACCGGCGCACAGACAGGTGAAGGCAGACCATTGGGCGGCGCCGTGCATCAGGGGCGCTGTTGCCATCGACGCGGGGCCGCCGGCGAGCGACCGCTCGACGATGGCGTCGAGGCTGTCAGGTATCTCGGTGGTGCCAAAGGCCCGGCCGCCCATGGCGTTGATGTAGATGTCGTGTTGTCGCCAGAGCACTCCCTTGGGCATCCCAGTGGTGCCGCCGGTGTACAGCAAGTACAGATCCTCGGGGGACAGTGCGAGACCGAGGGGGTCCGGCGACGCCGACTCCAGCAGCTCCTCATAGCGCTTCGCGCCGGGAAGCGGGTCGTTGCCCGAGTCGTCATCGACATGGATCAGCAGTGTGGGTGCCGGGAGCTGTTCCAGCGCCGCGGCCAGCGCCGGCGCGAAGGTGGCGTGGTACATGACCGCTGCGGCGCTGGCGTCTGTCAGCAGATACACGAGTTCGTCGCTGACGTAGCGGTAGTTGACGTTGAACGGCGCCACCCTGGCCTTATAGGCACCGAGCATGCCTTCGAGGAACTCGTTGCAGTTCGTCAGGTAGAGCGCCAGGTGATCCTGGCCGGACTCGTGGCCGGCCAGCTCGGCGCGTTCCCGGTGAACACCCAGACCGGACCGGTGCAGCACCTGCGCCAGCCGGCGAGCCCGTTCATCGGTCTGCGCGAAGGTGAATCGCCTGTCCCGCCAGACGATGCATTCGCGATCCGGGTTGGCGGCGGCGACGGCCGCGTGCACCTCGGCAAGGTTGAACTCCACGGGGACCAAGGTAATCCCGCGCCACACCGGGTGAATTCCACAGCGGAATCGCGTTTGCTTGGCGGCGGGCCGGGTATCGGCTGGGAAACACCCAGTGACCTCGAGCCGGTTGGGTCTTCACGTCCAGACTGACCGGGGGTGTCATGGACCGAATTCTTGCGGACCAGCCATCTTCCAAGGTCCAAAATGGGCTGCAGCGCGCACGACGGGCGCGAGAACCTGGTCACCGTCCGGGGCGCGCCCCGCAGGAGAATGCGCAGAAGGACCAGTCGGAGTGGGTGACCGGTGACGAGCCGATGACCGGGCCGCGGAGCGCAGTTACTCGGACACGCTGGCGCAGGAAGCTGGCGAGGAGGGTCGCGGCACCCTGACCAAGGCCCGGGCTTCGGACCTGATCGACCGGCTCCAGCAGCGCAGCGGGCGGGGCCGATAATGGCCATCTCGATCGACGACGTGCGCAGGTTGTTGAACGCCGAGGAGCCCGACGCGGTTCTGGTGCTCGTGGAAGGCAGGACCGAGGTGGTGCCTGCAGGCGCGGTCGACTCGCCGCAGTACCGCGGCGCGTTGCAGGTGGCGAGCCGCTCCGAACTCATCGAGCGGACCGGCGGTGCGCAGCCGTCCGGGCACGAGCTGGCGGAGTTCGCAGCGAAACTGGACACGCTGGTAGCGGAACTGGGTGCCTAGCGCCGCCGCACTGTCGATGACGAGGTTCGCGTCGACGCGTCGATCACGTCGGCACTGAGGATCTTGTTCAACACCATGGTCGCACTGCCCAGTACGCCCGACTGATCGCCGTAGCTCGAGGGGACGACCTGCAGCACCCGGGTGGCAAGGGCGGTTGCGTTGCCGTACAACGTTTCTCGAAGTCCGGCTACCAGGACGTCGTAGGCCTTCGCCATGTCTCCGCCGATGATGAGCACACCCGGGTTGAGCAGATTCACTGCCGCCGCGACGACCTCCCCCACATGTCGTCCGCTTTCGCGTATCAGGCGACGGGCTTCCGGGTCGCCGCGGTTGGCCAGATCCACGACGTCACGAATGTGTCCGACGGCACGACCCTGCCGTTGGAGGTCGCGGACCAGCGCCCACCCGGCGGCGACGGCTTCGAGGCACCCGGTGCCGCCGCACCGACACGGCAATCCTGCCGCGGCGGGAGACTTGTTGTGGCCGAATTCGCCCGCGGTTCCGACGGCTCCGCGCTGCAGGACACCTCCGGAGATGATTCCGGCGCCGAGGCCGGTGGAGATCTTGAGCAGCAGCAGGTCGTCGAAGCCGCGCCGTTCACCGCTGCGCTCGGCCAGCGCGATGACATTGGCGTCGTTGTCGACGACCACCGGCGCGGCGGTGAGGTCGCTGAAGTACGGCGCGAGCGGCGCGCCGTCCCACCCGCTCATGATGGGTGAATCCAGACTGCACCCGCGTTGTTCGTCAACGGTTCCGGGCAGACACAGCCCCACGCCCAGGATGTCCTTGTCGGCGAGGCCGGACTCGTCAAGGAGTACCTGCAGCCGTTTGACCACGTCGGGCATGAGGTCGTCGGGTCCGACACCGATTTCCTGGTCG
The DNA here is from genome assembly GCA_025965815.1 of Mycobacterium sp. GTDB lineage: Bacteria > Actinomycetota > Actinomycetes > Mycobacteriales > Mycobacteriaceae > Mycobacterium. The sequence continues at coordinate 2,848 of JAOPWF010000376.1, read as the reverse complement.
ATATCGGTCAGCGCGACGATCTCGCCGGCCAGGTTGCATACCGCCAGGCGGGTCCGGCTGCGACCGATCGCCGCGGCGAGCACGACTCCGGCCTCGGCGTTGAACCTCAGCAGAGTGGGGGGCCTGCCTCCGGTGGAGCGGCCTTCCTCGCCTTCGGTGACCAGTCCACGCTCGGCCAGCGCCGACACCCGGGCGGCCACCGCAGTACGGGAGAGTCCGGTCACCCGCCGGATGTCGGCACGCGCGGTCGCGACACCCTCGCGAATAAGGGCGAAAACATCCCCCGTCGTCGGGGGAGACGCATAAGACCTCGTCACCGGCACCTTTACATTCAAGCAAGCTACATAATTCATCGGCAAGAAACGTGATACCCATTACTTTAGCCTCTAAAAGTCCTAAGTGGGTTGGACGGCGGGACTAAGCCTCGCTACCGTGGGCATCGACGGACCGCGACCTGTAACGACGAAGGGCGGCCCGTACCGCGGCCACACGCCGCCAGCAGGGCAGATGCGCACCGCCGCATATCGCCGGCCGATCATCGGCCGCCCCTACTTCATCCAACCGAAAGTTGAGAGCGCGTGACCACCACAACGCCTGGCCGTCCAGCAGTGGCGCAGGCCCTTGTCGCCCCGCAGCCAGTGGTGCTGCGGTTGGCGATCCTGGCACTGGCGCTGGGCGGATTCGGCATCGGCACCAACGAGTTCGTCGCCATGGGACTGCTCCCGGACATCGCCGCCAGTCTGCACATCAGCGAGCCGACGGCCGGTCACGTGATCTCCGCCTATGCGCTCGGGGTCGTGATCGGCGCGCCCGTCATCGCAGCACTCAGCGCACGCGTGCCGCGCAAGACGCTGTTGCTGGTGCTGATGGCCGTGTTCACCATCGGCAACGCCGCGACGGTCTTCGCGCCTACCTACGGAGTCCTGGTGGCCGCACGATTCCTCTCGGGGCTGCCGCACGGCGCCTTCTTCGGCGTCGCAGCGCTGGTCGCGGCGCGTCTCCTTGGGCCGGGTAAGCGGGCCAAGGCGGTCGCGCAGGTGATGACCGGTCTGACCGTGGCCACTGTCATCGGCGTGCCGGTGGCGTCCTGGCTGGGGCAGACCCTCGGCTGGCGGAGCGCATTCGCGTTGGTCGTGCTCATTGGTCTGGCCACGGTGAGCGCGATCTGGTCGTGGATGCCGAACCTTGGTCCGATACACACCACTAGCCCGCTGACCGAACTCGGTGCCCTCAAACGCAGTCAGGTATGGCTGGCGCTGATCGTCGGCATGGTCGGCTTTGGCGGCATGTTCGCGGTGTACACCTACGTGGCCACAACGCTGACCGACGTCGCCGGTCTGACCCGCTCGCTGGTGCCGCTGGCCCTGATGGTCTTCGGCGTCGGCATGGTGGTCGGGAACTGGCTGGGCGGGCGGATGGCCGACTGGTCGGTGATCCGGAGCCTGTATATCGCGATCGGCGCCCTCGCGGTCATGCTCGCCGTGTTCGTGATCGCGTCGCACAACCCCTACACCGCGATGCTGCTGCTCTTCGGCATCGGAGCCAGTGGCGGGGCCATCGCACCCGCACTGCAGACACGCCTGATGGATGTCGCCGCCGACGCCCAGACCCTCGCCGCGGCCCTCAACCACTCCGCGCTCAACATCGCCAACGCGTCCGGGGCGTGGATCGGCGGCCTCGTCATCGCCGCCGGCTTCGGCTACACCGCGCCCGCCGCGGCCGGTGCCGTGCTCGCCATCACCGGACTGGCCGTCCTCACGGTTGCAGTTCTGGCCCAGCGCGGAACAACGCGCCGGCTCACCGGCGCCGTCCAGACCTAGGGAGTCCGATATGCGAAATTTCAGCAGTCATCAACCGATCACAGCGTGTCTCGAGGCCGGCGGCCAACCGGTCGGCGACCGGCCAATCCACCCGGCCGCGGTGGAGAACGTCATCTACCGGCACAACCCCGATTGCAACCCGGCGATCCAGTACCACTCGACGCCGAGTTCCTGTAGCGGCGGCGCCAACACAATGGGGGAGGCCCGTTCGTCGTATCGGTCCGACCTTTCCGCGGGCCTGAGCGTGACCCGGCGCGAACTCCCTTCGGTTGTCGAGCATCTGGAAGGCCTCGTCGCCGGAATATGGGTACGTACCCGCGTGGGGACGGTGTACCGCGAACGCACCAGCGACCGAATGTTCCTGCAGACGCTGCTGTCGGCGGGTGTGGAGCAGGACGCGCTGCGGGCCGACCTCGACCTGGCGACCCGCGCCGGCGCGGCGCCGGTGGTGGTCATCGTCGAACCCGACGACACCGTCGGCACCATCCTGGACCAGATGAGACCGGATGATGCGCTGTGGGTGACGTACTCCGACCCACGGAACATCGTCGGCTGGTTGGGCATCTGCGGCCCCGCAGCCCCTGGCGTCGACCACATCCCCACCGATCATGTCGATGAAGCAGATGTTCACAACACGTCGGTCGAAACCTTTGCCCAGACCTGTGCGACCTGCGAGCACCGGGCTGTGCGACTGCGCAGTACCACGCAACCCACGCGGGCCGCGCTGCCGCAGCGTGCGACCAGTCAACACGGAGGCTGACACCGATGACCACGTACACACTGCCGGTCGACTGGCGACGCAACGCCGAGGCACATCCTGCCGGCGCGCAAGGATTCGCCGACCGTCAGAACGGCTCCGAACTCGACACGTTTCGACAGGAACTTCACGACGGAAAGCAGGTGCGTCCAACCGCGGAGTGCTGGCTCACCGACATGGACGGCGTTCTGGTGCGCGAGGAGCATGCGCTGCCGGGGGCCGCGGAGTTCCTGCAGCGGCTCATCGAGGTCGAGCGACGCTTCCTGGTGCT
>JAOPWF010000355.1 GCA_025965815.1 Mycobacterium sp. | reverse complement strand
AGGATCGCACCGATGTCCGGGGAGACTGGTTGATATGGGTGGACGCTTGAACTCAGGCAGGCAGGAGGCTTGCCGTCACCGACGATGCGGGCGCCGAGGCGTTCGGCTCCCCGCCGGACGGCTGGGGCGGACCGGGATTCTTCGGACCGCTGCATCAGCCACTCCCGATGAGCCTGACCGAGCATCGCAGCTGGGGCGAGTTCACGGCTACCAAGCCGTCCCCCCGCTGCTACCGGGCTGGCGCGATCGGATCGGGCTGCACCAGCTGTACCCGTTGCTGGCGCACGTCGTCTTGTTCGGTCGCGGATATGTCCAGTAGTAGCGAACGCCCTGTTACCGCAGATCGCAGGCTACCTTCGCTGTGACCGGCTGAGTGCCTATGCAGCAAATCGGTTGAAGATGCAAGTACTCGTCCTGGGGACCCTCGCCTCCACGGCGGCCTCGGTGTATTTTCTTAAAGGATTCTGAGAAGTCGAAAGGACTGGGGTGGGAAAACACAGCAAGAAGCACGTCGAGGCAACTGCGGCCGTGGGGGACGCAACTGTCACACCAGGGAAGGTCGGGATACGGTCGGCGATTTTGGCGGGAGCCGCGCTAAGTGTCGCCACAACTGTGACGGCGGTGGCGGCAACGCAGCCCGAGTCGGTGGCCGCGCTATCGATGGAACTGGCGGCGGTCATCACGCCTGCCAATTCAACGGCCCAGATCTTCGCCGGTACGGCGTACTACGGCAACGACTATACGGATCCTGCGTTGGGGTATGGCCAGCAGCAGGTCATCCCGTTCTTCCTCGGACCGCAGGGCATCGCCGATGCTGTAAAGCAGACTAATGGCGAGCCGACCGTCATCCTGGCGTCTGGATGGGGTGCTGGTCAGACCGGCACCGCGCTGGGGATGCTGAGTAGCGACGATCTCAAAGACGTCGAGCTCGTGATACTCGATAACAACAGCAACCGTGCCGGCGGCGGCTTCTGGACGACGTATGCGCCGTTCGCGCCTCTCCTTGTTACCTCGGCAGAGCCGACTCCAAATATTCCTGGCGTGCCGGTGCTGGATGTCGCTTACGAGTACAACATCAACTCGGACGCTCCCACCTACCCGATCAACCTGCTCGCCGACGCGAACAGCTTGGCCGCCTACGCGTATGGCTACGGCGCGCAGTCAACCGCCAAGATGCCGCAAGTTGCAATAGACGAGGCGAAGAACACTTCGCCCACCACCGTGCACCACCACTACATCGTGGATTCCGAAGGCAACATAGTTGGGACCCCGACTCCGCTGCCGGGCAGCAACATCACCTACGTCACCGTCCAGTCCGACGGGTTGCCGCTTGTGCGGCCGCTGCGGAGCATTCCGGGCGGCGATGTCGTGGCCGATGCGGTGGAGCCGACTCTGACAGTGCTCGTCAACTGGGGATACAAGGACAACCAACCGATTCCCACGAACCCTGGTGAGACGCGTCCGATGGGTCTGTTCCCGTCGGCGGAGGAAAACGATACAGCGATAGCAGCCTTGCCGGGTGCACTGGGGATGGGCGTGCAGGCGGCCCAACATGATCTGTCCTCGCCGAGCACTCTGCTGACGACGCCCAGCACGGCTGGCCTGCCAACGGGGCTGGCCTCGGTGATTCCATCGGTCGGCACGCCCTCCGACCTGGGCTTGCCCAAGAGCACATCCGCGGTCGTCCCGACGACTAAGGACGTAACTCCGAAGCCGTCAACAACTAACAAGCCGTTGCTCAACCTGCGGACGGGGAATGCCAACATGTTCAAGCCGGGCGGCACCGCCAACACCAGCGCAACCGGTGGCGGAACGGACCCGATCAGCTCGACGCTCAAGTCGGTGTCTGACTTCAACACGGAACTCACGAAGGCGGTGCAGAACGCCCTGAAGCCGACCGGTACCGATCCGAACGCCACCAGCAACCCCGGCGCGGGTTCCTAGGCGCAAGCCGGCGATGAACCAGCCTCAGGTCCGAAAGGGCATGGGCTGTTTTCAGTTGAACGCGAGCCAGCTGGGTAGAGCGCGCTCGCGCGAATCGCACAGCACCTGGCGCGTATCGCATGACCCCTTGGGCGCCCCGGCGCCGGCCCACATACCGCCGGTGTCGCGGCGCAGCACGATCGCCGAGGAGCCGCCGCCGTCCAGCAGGATCGCGGTGTCGCTGCCCAGCCCGCGGAACAGATCCTGGATCTGATCCGGTGTGTAGCTGCCGCCCTGGAAGACGTACATCTCGTCCTTGTCCTTCGCGTAGGCGAGCGCGGTCCTCGGCGCGCTCGGCCCGCCGTCGTTCAGCTGACCGGTGTCGCCCGGTGCCAACAGTCCGATGCCACTCACCGCGACGAATCGTGTGCCCTTGTCCAGCAGACCCTGGATCGCGGGCGAGGCGGCGTCGTAGTCGTCAGGACTCTTCGGCGGCACGACGTAGGGCGCTCCACCGATCGGCAGGATCATGGTTGACAGCGCTGACCAGTGTTCGCTGCCGCCGGACAGCCCCTGCTTGCCCGCATAGGCGATGGTGCCGGTCACCGCGGCATTGGCGCGTCCCTGCCCGCGGGTGTTGTCGACGTATGCACCCAGCGGCGAACTGCAGCCCGTCGACTTCCACGACCCACCCTTTTGCCCGCGGACGTCGAAGAAATTCGCATTGATCGCGATGGTCGGCTGGCCCAGCGCCTGCCATGCCTGCAGCGGTGTGTAAACCTCCGACGCCTGCCACAGTCCCTCGCCGGTCCGTGCCCGTGAGTCACGCTCGCACCGCGCCTGATCACCGGAATGGGAGTCGACCAACAGACGCGGCGAAAGTCGTTGCGCCGCGGCCTTAATGATCATCAAATGGCCGCCGCTGTTCATCTCGTACCAGCCGCCGCCGGCATTCAACAACGGCGCGGGATTTCCGCCCCCGAAGTTGTAGACGAGATAGGAGCCTTTCGTGTTCGCAATGGCACCGCCCAGCAGGTCACGCCCATCCGCCCGCGCGGCCGGAACGCCGGCAGTCGTCGCCAACGCCGCGCACAGCATCAACACAGCGCCACCCGCAAAAAGGCGCCGGAAGATAGCGGCTGGAATCGACACTGTTCCCCTTTCCGCGGTGAGGTCTGCGACAAAACAACGATAACCACATGCGACACACTGTCAACTTTAGTCACAACTGAATCACAATTCGGACACGCGCTAATTGCGCGCTGCCACTTTGTGTTTGCGGGGCGCCGATCGGCGACGGCCGTGCGTGGAAAGTACGGAAGTGGGTAATCACCGCCTGCGCACGTCCCCCACGCGTGCCTTACACAAAAAGACGAAAGAGGGAGCAGTGGCCCTGGGAAAAGTTGGTGTGTCCCGAACGTTTACCGTTGCCGCCCCACCCGATCAGGTTGTCGGGTACCTGAAGGACTTCAGCAACGCGCAAGAGTGGGATCGGGGGAGCCAGCGGTGCACCCGTAACGATTCCGGCCCCATCGCGGTCGGGTCATCGTGGCACAACAAGTTGTCGGCAAGAACAAATCGTCCACCTCGATGGACAACATCACGGTCGACGCCGCGGACAGCGGCTTCGTGATCACGACCCGGCGGACTTGGACATGCACGGCGCCGCCAAAGTCATGGCGCCGGCGACGAAGTTGGTCTTCGAGAAGCTCGCCAACGACACCGAAAAACAGATGACAGTCCTCAACGGATTGCTAACAAAGGAGCAGCAATGATCGGAACAATCCTAAGCGCCATCATCGTCGGCCTGATCGTCGGAGCGCTTGCCCGGCTGATCATGCCCGGCAAGCAGAGCATCGGCGTCATCATGACCATCGTCCTGGGAGCGCTGGGCTCATTCATCGGGACCTGGGTGACGTACCAGCTCGGATACACCAACGAGAACGGCGGATGGCAGGTCATTCCGTTCCTCGTCGGAATCATCGTCGCAATCATCCTGATCGCCATTTACGTTGGCGTGGTCGGACGTCGCGGCACGAGCAGGACGGTGCGCTAGTCGCTCAACGCCCCGGTGGGGCAAGGCGGTACACAGCACCGGCGTAGTCGTCGGTGATGTACACAGCACCGTCGGGCCCCACCACCGCGGCGACCGGCCGGCCCCACCGGGAGCCGTCTGCCAACTGAAAACCGCCGACCAGCGTCTGCTGATCGCCGAGAGTGCCATCCCGCCACGGGTAGAACGACACCTCTGGTGGGCGGGGTGGCGTGCGGTTCCATGACCCGTGCACGCCGATGAGGGCACCGCTGCCGTAGGGGCCGGGCAGTGCCCCGTCAGTAAAGCTCATCCCCAGCGGCGCGGCGTGCGCGCCCATGGTCTGCTCGACCGGGGGCAGCGCATCGCAGTTCAGCTTGCTTCCGTCGGCATTCGTCTGAACGTCGAGCACCCAGCGTGCGTGGGCGGGATCTTGAGGGCTGTCAGCCACCCCCGGATTGACGTCGGTGTCGGGGTTGCAGAACGGCCAGCCGAGCTCGCGCCCCGGCCAGAGCTTCGCGATTGATTCCGGCGGATGGTCGTTGACGTACTCCGGGATCACCTTGCCCAGCGACGATCCGGAGTCGCCGTCGTACGGGCGGTCGTAGGGGTAGGCGACCTGGTCGCGGTTGTTGACCGCGGTCCACACCGAACCGTCCGGCGCGATCGCCAGCCCGGTTCCGTTGCGCACCCCCGTTGCGAACACCTGCGGGGTCCCGTCGCCGGGCGGGATACGCATGA
>JAOPWF010000350.1 GCA_025965815.1 Mycobacterium sp. | reverse complement strand
CAGCTCGACCAAAGCGAAGGTGCCGACCCGCAAGACCATTCCGCGAACTCGGCGCCACCCGCGCGGCGCCAGGACGATGCCGCGGCCGACGGCAGGCTCAACTGACACGGCGGGCCGCCTTTCTGCTGGAACGGATTTCACGCAGGCCTGACCGGGACCCGTCAGCAACCAGATCCGATCCCGCGTAGTGCCGGAACACCTCTTCCAGGGTTGCGTTCTTGGACACGGTGGCCTTCAGCTCCGTCGGTGATCCGACGGTTTGCAGCCGACCGTGATGCATCAGAGCCACCCGGTCGCAGAGTGCGTCCGCCTCCTGCATGTAGTGGGTGGTCAGCAGTACCGTCATCCCGAATTCGGCCTGCATGCGTTCCACCTGCGCCCAGACACCGTCGCGGGCTATGGGATCCAGGCCGACGGTCGGCTCGTCCAGTATGAGCAGCGAGGGGCGGTTCACCAGAGCCTGGGCCAGTTCCAGGCGACGCACCATCCCGCCGGAGTAGGTGCCGGCACGTCCCTCGGCGACATCCAGCAGCTGCATGGCATCGAGCGCCTGATCGACCCGCTCATCGCGTTCGGCCCGCGGCACGTCGTAGAGGCGGGCGAACCACTGCACGTTCTGCCTGCCGGTCAGCGCCGGCTCGATCGAAAGTTGCTGCGGCACATAACCGATGTTGTAGCGGATATCCATCGTGTGACGACGCGAGTCGAGTCCGAAGACAGAGACATCGCCGTGCTGAACCGGAGTCAGCGTCGTCAGTACCCGGACCACGGTGGTCTTGCCCGCTCCGTTGGGGCCGAGCAGACCGAGCGTTTCGCCGGACCGCACCTGCAACGTGAGATCGTCGACCGCGGTGAAGGAGCCGTACCTGTGCGTCAGATGGCGGCAGTCGATGGCCGGTTCGACGGGCGTGGTCATGTCTCCCTCTCGTGCAGCATGGAAGTCATCGCGGTCAGGACACGCAGGCCGTTCGCCAGTGCGTCGATGTCGTCGTCGTCGAGTTCGTCGAGGACGTCAGAAAGCGCCGCCCGCCGTGCGGCGCGGGATGCGTCGGCGATGTGCTGGGCCGAATCGGTCAGCCGAAGTCGGCCAACTCTGCGGTCGGCGGTATCGACGGCCCTGATCAGCAGGCCGTCCGAGGCGAGTTTGGATACCAGCGTGGAGGCGGTATTGGGAACCAGTCCAAGCTCGGCCGCCGCCTCGGCAACCGCGATGCCGGGGCGCCGTCCAACAAGCCGGAGTAGCTCGGCCTGCGACTCGGTCAGGCCGGTGGAGTCGAAGCCCCGGCCGGCGGCGCGTCGAAGCTGACGGCGGAATCGGCCGACCACACCGGCTAGTTCGGCCGCGATGTCGACGCGCGTCTGCATGACCGCGATAATACCTCTGAGACAGAGCTATCTACGCGGCGTGTGTAGTACGAACCATTGGCGAGGGTCACTAGCTCCGCTCGCTGCGGGCCTCTGCGCCGCTTTCGCCCACGTCGAACGCGTCGTCGGAACCGGTCCGGCCCACGTAGGTGCCGTCGTCATCGCAGTCCTCTTTGCCTGCCCGCGAACCAGCGACCTTCGGATCGGATTCGACGTCCGATTCGCCCTTCTCGTCCGGTGGCTCAGTCATCTCATCGCCTCTCCGTGGGGCCACGCTGTCGCTGCTGATGCGGCTGCTCCGCTCGCTGGTTACCCCGACGGCATCCTGCGAAACATGTGGCAACCAAGAGCCTGCCCTCGCTGCCGAGATCGTCGGAGCTGCAGCCGATTTCCCGCGCGGGCCCGATTCTTCGACGCGGTGAACATCATCCAGGGCGTTCGGACATTTCGGCCACCAACCACGTGAACTGAGCGAACGTCTCCTGAATGCGTTCGATCATGACGTCGGTCAGAGAGCCTGGCGCCAGCCCGTCGAGATCGGTCCCGACCCCGAGGTCGCCCCACGCGGTCACCATGATCGCCGACCACACCTCCACCGTCATTCGCAGCCGCGGACTGTCCAGACCGACACCCATGCGATCCGCGAGCGCGATCGTCAGCGGGTGGTGGCGAAACTCGGTGGACAACAACCGCAGGTTGGGCGAGCCGTTCACGATGCGCAGCATCGACATCACCCGTGGCGGCGCCGTCCGGCCGGTGCTCTTCCTGGTGTGCTGCAAGAGTCCGACATGGCCCAGCATGATGGCCTCGAGCTGGCTTACGTCGCGAGGGATCGCGGCCATCTCCGCGGCAACACCTTCCAGCATTTGGTCCACCATGGCTAGGATGACCGCGTCTTTGGTCGCAAAGTACCGGCTGAAGGTGCGCGGGGAGACGTCCGCGACGGCCGCGATCTGGTCCACGGTTGTGTGCTCGAATCCCTGTCGCTCACAGAGTTCGATCGCGGCGTCGATCAGCATGGTCCGGGTCCGCTGCTTCTTACGCTCACGCAGGCCCGGAACCACCACCCCGGCGAGCTTGACCACGTGCCGATCCTAGGTCACGGTGACACGGCGTCGGCGGATTCGGGCAGTACCTGGCCGCCGTCCACCACGATGGCCTGGCCGGTGATGTAACTCGCCTCATCGCTGGCGAGGAACGCGGCGGCATAGCCAATGTCCTCGGGCTTGCCGAGGGCACCCGCCGGGATCGCACGCGCCATCCCCGCGAGGTAGTCCTCCCCCAGATCCTCCAGCCCCTCGGTCAGTATGTTGCCGGGCAGCACCGCGTTGACGGTGATGCGATGAGGAGCCAGTTCGATGGCCGCGGTCCGCATGAAGCCCAGCTGCGCCGCCTTGGATGCGCCGTAGTGCGACCAACCCGGCAAGCCGGTGATCGGGCCGGTGATCGATGACGTCAGGATCACCCGTCCGCGCCCCGAGGCGCTCAACGCGTCCAGGCATGCCTGCACGCTGTAGATGTTGCCCTTGACATTGACGTCGAACATTTCGGCCAGCTCTTCGGACGTCATGGTGCGCAACGGCGCCGAGGGGAAGATGCCGGCGTTGGCGCACAACACGTCCAGGCCGCCGAAGGCCTCGACCACGGTGGCCGCCATCGCGTCACAGGAATCCCGGTCGCAGACGTCGGTGGGCACGCCAACGACCTTGCCCGGGCCGAGCGTGCCCAGGCCGCTCACCGCCGTGTCGACGTCGTCCTTCGACCGCGCCGCGACCGCGACATGCGCCCCCGCCATCGCGAAGACTGCCGCGATGCCGCGACCGATACCTCGACTGCCGCCGGTGACGAGCACCGACTTACCCTCCAGGGAGAACATCCGCAGACCCTTCGTGATTCGCAACCGCCGGGCGGCAATCGCGTCGGGAGACAGTGTGGGCCATTTCCGGCAGTCAGGCATACCGAGTACGGCATTTGACCCCACCGGGCCCGATCACATCCGGCCGTAGCGACTCTGCACGAAGCTGAACAGGCCGAACGCCGCGAAGCCCAGAGCCGCGACGACCAGCAATACTTTCCCGAACGGGGCCTCACCGAGCGTCTTGACGGCTCCGTCGAGGCCCGTCGACTTCGTCGGGTCGGAACGCATGGCCGCCACGATCACCAGAATGCCGGCGCCCGCCAGCACCAGGCCCTTGGCGGCATAGCCGACGACGCCGAGCGTGGTGGTGGCACCGCTCGGCGGCTCGCTGAGATCCTTGAGGAACCCTTTCGACACGCCCTTGTATACGTGGTAGCCGCCCACGGCGACGATCCCCAGCCCGACCAGGACGAGCAGGGTCTTGCCCCATCCGGTCTGCATCAGCTGAGCGCTCAACCCGGCGTTCTGCTGGCCCGCCGACTTGCCGCTGCCCATCGCGAATCGGATGGCCGAATAGGCGAGCGCGAAGTAGACGATGGCGAGGCCGGCGGCCTGGAGGCGTTTCGTGACGGCCGACCTGCCCTCACCCTGATCAACCCCATGCTCACTTGGATGGGGGCCGAGGATCGTCTCGGCGAGCCGCCAGAGCGCCATCGCAACCAGTCCGACCGCCGCAATCCACAACACCAGGGCGCCGCCGGGGCTGGCGGCCAGCGTCGCCAGGGCCCCGGACTGATCGGCGTTGCCGGCCGAACCGAACGCGATCCGCAGAATGATGTACGCGACCAGCAGGTGCAGAACACCGCTAGTCACGAAGCCAAACCGCGCCGCGAACTTGAAACCGCGGTTGTGCGTCGCCTTGTCGACCGCACCTTCCAACTGACGATCGGCCATTGGCATCCTCCTCCGGCCCTGCGGAAAGCGAGGTCGTGTAGAAGCGACGTATACCCACATCCGGAGCAGGCATACTTGCGGAATCCCGTTCTGCACGTGCAAATACATGACGACGACATAAGTCCACACAGTCGGGCCCAAGGCGGCGACGGTTGAGTGGTCCTAGATGTCCGTGTCGGCGATATCAACCCCCTCGACGACGATCAGCGTGCGGCGAAGTGCGCTGTCCCGGACGACGAGGGCATCGGCGTAGTCGGCCGAGCCGTACCAGGCCGTCGATTGGTCCATGTCTCCGAACTCCACCACCACGACCAGTGTCCCGCCGGGAGACCACCCTCGGGCACGTCGGGGACGGCGCCGCGGACGAGGTAGCGGCAGCCGTGCCGCACGATCGACGCGGCGGCCAGGTCGCGATAGCGGCGGAACGCCTCCTGATCCGTCGGCTGCACCTCCGAGATGGCATATGCGGTCATGGTTTTCGACGCTACGACGTGGAGTGCGCTCCAATGCAGGCCGCGTTCAGACGGGGGTGGAAAGGTCGTAGACGGTGACTGATCCCAGCTTGGTCGGGGTGAAGTGGCTCGCCACCCAGTTGGTGATGTCGGCATGGCCGCGGTCCCGCCCCGGCCCGCCGCCGCCCTTTGGGTTCTGGACGATGTAGTACGCCACCCGGTGGTGGGTGACATCGTCGATGAACTGCGACAGCGTCGGCGTCGGATCACTACCGGAGAAGCCGCCGATCGCCATCACGGCGGTCTTTGAGGACAGTTCAAGTCCTGCGGCCGCCGTCGAGCCGCTGACCGCGGCGGACCAGTTCGTGTGGGTCGCGGCCAGCATCGCGTTCAGCCGCGGGTTGTCGGCGGTCTGACCGAACATGCCGCCGCCGCGGCCGGCGGAGGAGTCGGTGTTGACCGGCCCCACCGTGGGGCCGCCGCCCTGGTGTGGTGCGCCGACCGTCGCCAGGGCGTAGGCGCCGGGACCGGTAAGCGCGCCGAGCAGCCCGAGGGTCAGCGCCGCCGATGCGAGCCGCGGCGTGCGCAGAACCAGGGGTATGACGGCGATCAGCGTCGCGGCCAGAATCACCCAGCGCAGCGACGGCAACCAGTCGCCGTTGCGCCCCAGTATCCACCAACTCCAGACGCCGGTGCCGAGAATCGTTGCCGCCAAGGCGGTTCGGCCCGTCCACGAGTTGCGGTGACGCCACATTTCTTCAACGCCGATGGCGAACATGGCTGCGACGGCGGGCGCGATGGACAGGCTGTAGTAGGCGTGGATCGTGCCGTGCATGTAGCTGAGCACCAGCCCGTCGACCAGGATCCATCCGCCGAACAGGATCGCACCCGCCCGCACCAGGTCGGTCCTGGGCGCGCGACGCCGCGCCACGGTCACCGCGACCGTGCCCAGCAGTGCGGCGGGAATGAGCCAGCCGATCTCGAAACCGAACTCGCCGGTCAGCAGGCGGGGCAGGCCCTGCGACTGCGAGCCGAACCCGCCGAAGCCACCGTGGCCGAATGACGGTCGGATCGCGTCACCGGCGGCCGTTCCGATGCCACCCTGCTGCGGGCCGGATTCAGGATGATTTCGCCCGAGTACCCGGGCGAAACCGTTGTAGCCGAGAACCAGATTCATGAAGTTGTTGTCCGTCGATCCGGCGATGTACGGACGCGTCGATACCGGCCAGAGCAGGGTGAGCAGGACGAACCAGCCCGACGAGACCACGAAGGCCACCAGTGCGCCCAGCAGGTGCAGTAGCCGTCGGCGTAGCGGCGTGGGGGCGGCGACAAGGTATGCGAGGCCGATGGCGGGCATCACCATCAGTCCCTCGAGCATCTTGGCCAGGAAAGCGAAGCCCAGCGCGACGCCGGCCCAGGCCAGCCACCGCGCGCTCGCGCGTTCCAGCGCGCGTATGGTGCAGTAGGCCGCGGCCATCATCAACAGCACCATCGCGGCGTCGGGGTTGTTGAAGCGGAACATCAGCGCCGCAACGGGTGTCAGGGCCAACGCCGCGCCGGCGAGCAGCCCGGCCCTCCGGCCGCTGATGCGGGTCACCCCACCGTAGAGCAGCGCGACGGCCGCCACCGCCATCAGGGCCTGCGGGATCAGCATGCTTGCGCTGCTGAAGCCGAACAGTTGCCCGGAGAGGCCCATCACCCACTGCGATACCGGAGGCTTGTCGACGGTGATGAAGTTCCCCGGGTCCAGTGACCCGAACAGCAGGGCTTCCCAGTTCTTCGACCCGGCCTGGGCGGCACCGGCGTAGAACGTGTTGCCCATCCCATTGATGGTGATGTGCCACAGGTACATCGCCGCGGTGACGAGCAGGAGGGCCACGAATCGAAGCCGGTCCCACTTCGTGGCGGTCCGGCCCATCGGGGGCGCGGTGTCGCCCGGCTCGAGCCCAGCGCGTGGGTGTTCTAACGTCGTTGTCACAACGCCATTTATCCATCGGCAGCCTACGCGCGGCTGTGAGGAGGCCGTCAAACAGCTGGGACCGGTGCGGGTCAGGCTTTGCTGTAGCGGTCGCGCAGCTTACTCAGCGTGGATTCGATACCCGCGGCGTTCTGCTTCGCGAAACCCGTGCGCTGGTAGTACTTCAGCCGGTCCTTGACGCCGGTGTCGCGGTAGTCGAACGTCTCGGTGACCCGGGTGACGGTCGGCGTGACTGCCGCGAACTCCCAGCGCCAGTGGTGGCCGAACGGATGGCGCCACTCGATGAGTTCGTCGGGCTTCATCGCGGTGACGGTGCTGGTGATCCGGTAGGGCAGCCCGTACATCCGCATCTTGGTGGAGAACCGCGCGCCGGGAACCAGCCGGTGCGGGGCGCGGATGTTGCCACCCACGGTGCCGGAGCCGTCGAGTTCGTGATGACGATGGGGGTCCGCGACGATGGCGAACAGTTCGGCCGCCGGGGCGTTGACTACGACGGAGCGGCTGACCTGGTGCGGGCCCGCATCGACGGTTTCGACGGTCACGGCGCCTGCCTTTCCGGCGCGGTGGTCACCATGGCGTGGCTGCGTTCCCAGAGTTCACGCGCCAGTTCGGTGTCGTACGCCCGCGCGTTGGCCGGGGCGATCTTGTGGTTGACGTAGTACTCGCCCGAGGTCCAGTCGGTGCCGGGTGTGGACGACGCCAGCCAGACCAGCTCGTCGGATCCGCGCTCCGGCCCGATCATCGCCACATGCCGCAGCGGTGTGCGATAGGCGGCGCGGATCCACCAGGCCTGCGATTCGCTGCCGAAGTTGGTCGCCACATTGCCGGGGTGGAATGCCGCGGTGGAGATCCCGGCGGCGTGGTAGCGGCGGTGCAGTTCCCTGGTGAACAGGATGTTCTCCAGCTTGGCGTCGCCGTAGGCCTTGCTGGCCCGGTAGCCGTGCTCCGCGTCGAGGTCGTCGATGTCGACGTGGCCGAACAACCTGTTGCCCACGCTGGAGGTATTCAACACCGTGGCGCTCGATTCGACGAGCCGATCCAGCACCAGTGTGGTGAGCAGAAACGGCGCCAGATGATTGACCTGGAACGTCTTCTCGTGACCGTCGACCGTGGTCTCGCGCGCACCCATGAAGCCGCCGGCATTGTTGGCCAGCACGTCGATGCGTGGGTAACGCGCGAGCAGCTGTTCTGCCAGTGTCCGCACCTGCGCGAGGTCGGCGAAGTCGGCCACGTAGTAATCGGCCCCGAGTTCCGCGGCGACGGCGGTTGTCTTCTGCTGGGATCGGCCCACCACGACGACGTTTTCGCCGCTCCGGCTCAGCCTGCGGGCAGCGGCCGCGCCGATACCGTCGCTGGCGCCGGTGATGACGATCGTTTGGACTGCCACGCGTCGACATTAGTCCGCCAGCCTGTTCGAGCAGGCCGATCTGGTGCAGGCGGTGGTCGCCGAAGTGGTCGCGGGTCCGGTGGTGCTGATCGCCCACGACTTGGGCACCTCGGTCGCCACCGAACTCCTCGCGCGCGACCTCGAGGGACGGCTCCCGTGCGACCGGCAGCGGGCGGTCCTGACCAACGGCAGCGTGATCCTCGAGAAGGCCAGCCTCCGACCCATCCAGAAGGTGCTGCGCGGACCGCTCGGCCCGGTGGCCGCCGGGTTGGCGAACCGCCGCATGTTCACCAAAGGATTCGCCCGGCTGTTCACCGCCGAACACCCGCTCTCGGCCGAGGAGGCCGACGCGCAGTGGGCACTGCTGTCACACGACGGCGGACACCGCATCGCGCACCTGCTCATCTCCTACCTCTGGCGGGAGAGCAACTGCGTGGGCCCGAGAACCTCTCCGGCGCAGCAGGCTTCGCGATATCCGAGAGCGGCGAGGTGTGGCTGGAAGCCACCGGTGAGGGGTGGCTTCGGTGGTCCTCCGCGATCTGGGGTGAGGTCCTGCTGAGCCAGCAGACCGGTACCTGGCGGCGGCTCAAGCAGCGCCGCGCCAGCACATGCCGCTCGGCGTTCTACGACCGTTCCAAGAACAACAGCGGCGTGTGGCACGACGTGAAGTCTGTGGCAACGCTGCCAACCTGCGAGCGTCATGAAACTCGAGGTCCTGGTGCTGCCCGTCTCCGACGTCGATCGGGTCGAGCAGTTCTAGGAAGCGTTGGGTTTGCGGATCGACATCGACGACGTCGGCGAAGAAGGCTTCCGGGTGGCGCAGTCGACACCCCCCCGGGTTCGGAGGCGTCGATCATCATCGGCAACGGGATCACGACCGCTGAGCCGGGTTCGCGCCGGCGACGCAGGGCGGCCACCCGGTCCGGATCCGAAGCACAGCGACTACGGCTCGTTTGCGTCGTTCAGCGATCCGGACGGGAACGGTGCGTGCTCCGGGCCGCTGATCCGGTGAAAAACGGGGTATGGCAAGGGGTATGGCTAAGTACTCGCTCAATAAGGCCGCGGTTGCGAAGGCCCGGAAGCTGATTGACGCCCGTCAATACGTACTGGACAGCGACTGGGGCGCCGTACAACCCCGTGCGGAAGACCAGAACAGATTCCTCGAAACACACTCCTGGGAGGAATACGCCGAGTGGCACCTCGGGCTCACCGAAGGCGCGAAGGAACACACCAAAGCGCGATACGCATTTATTTACGGCGATTTTCAACGGTTGCACCGCACCGGCTTGATCGCCTGCGTATATCGAGCCTCGGAGTGGCGTCACAAGGAAATCGAACTGGCCGCCCACGATCTCCTTCAGTACCTCGACAGCACCACAAGTGGGTCCTGACCTGGGTAAGTGGCGAGCGGATACGATCCCGCCGGCATTTCGTTTGAGAGAAGTTTCCGCAACGTACGTTGCTTAGGTCGTCCGCTGCGCCGATGAGGCGTTACTCTCATCGGCAGTGAGCAGCGGTCCAGGTTTCCAGCCGTCGCTGCCGTCCACTCAAACCGAGGGTGGGCGGCCGCGTCGCTGCCGTCTCTCCAACGACAACCGAAAGCAAAATGCTCCGCAGTGGTGTGCGGACCTTCCCCATACCGCGCTCCTTGTCCGCGTGCGTACTGCACCTCCGACTTCTGCGCCCAAACCACTGAGGTTGCCGTGAGCAGATTTACCGAGAAGATGTATTCCAGTGCCCGCACCAGCCTCAACGGCATGGTGACGGGCGAGCCGGTCAAGCCGGTCCGGCACACCTGGGCCGAGGTGCATCAACGCGCCCGTCGGGTGGCGGGTGGTCTGGCCGCGGCCGGTATCGGCCCCGGCGACGTGGTCGCGGTGCTGGCCGGTGCGCCGGTCGAGATCGCCCCTACCGCCCAGGGCCTCTGGATGCGCGGCGCCAGCGTCACCATGCTGCATCAGCCGACCCCGCGCACCGACCTGCAGCTGTGGGCGCTGGACACCATCGCTGTGCTGGACATGATCGGGGCGAAAGCCGTGATCCTCTCCGATCCGTTCATGGCCGCCGAAGCGGTCTTGATCGACATCATTCCGGTGTTGAAGGCTGAGCAGCTACTGGCATCCGACCCCGTAGAGCCTCTCGAGTCCGGCGAGGACGACATCGCCTTCATGCAGCTGACGTCCGGGTCGACTGGATGTCCGAAGGCCGTGCAGGTCAGCCATCGCAACTTCGTCTCCAATGCCGAGGCGATGTTCGTCGCCGCCAAGTACGACGTCGACACCGACGTGATCATCAGCTGGCTGCCGCTGTTCCACGACATGGGCATGGTCGGATTCCTGACCGTGCCGATGTACTTCGGCGCCGAGTTGGTCAAGGTCACTCCGATGGACTTCCTCAGCGACGCGCTGTTGTGGGCCAAGCTGATCGACAAGTACCGGGGCACTATGACCGCGGCGCCGAACTTCGCCTATTCCCTGTTCGCCAAGCGGCTGCGCAACCAGGCGAAGCCGGGTCAGTTCGACCTGTCCAGCCTGCGGTTTGCGCTCTCAGGTGCCGAGCCGGTCGAGCCGGGCGATGTCGAAGACCTTTGCGCGGCCGGCGCCCCGTTCGGGCTCCGGCCGGGGGCGATCCTGCCGGCCTACGGCATGGCCGAGACGACGCTCGCGGTGTCGTTCTCCGAACTCGGCGCAGGTCTGGTGGTCGACTAGGTCGACGCCGACCTGCTGGCCGCCCTGCACCGGGCGGTCCCGTGCACCGTCGGCAACACCCGGCGGCTGGCCTCACTCGGCCCGCTGCTGGAGGGCCTCGAGGCGCGGGTGGTGGATGACGACGGTGCGGTGTTGCCCACCCGTGGCGTCGGGGTGATTCAGCTGCGCGGTGAACCCGTGTCTCCCGGCTACATCACGATGTCTGGCTTTATCCCTCTGGTCGACGACTGCGGCTGGTACGACACCGGTGACCTGGGCTACCAGATGGAGAACGGCCACGTCGTGGTCTGCGGCCGGGTCAAGGACGTCATCATCATGGCCGGCCGCAACGTCTATCCGACCGACATCGAACGCGCCGCGGAGCGGATCGCGGGCGTGCGGCTGGGTTGTGCGGTCGCGGTGCGACTGGTTGCCGGTCACAACCGGGAGTCCTTCGCCGTCGCGGTGGAGTCCAATGCCTATCAGGACCCGGCGCAGGTGCGCCGCATCAAGCACCAGGTCGCCCACGAGGTGGTCGCGGAGGTCGGCATGCGCCCGCGCAATGTGGTGGTGCTCGGGCCGGGCAGTATCCCGAAGACCCCGTCCGGGAAGTTGCGCCGGGCCCACTCCATCGCACTGGTGATGTAGCGCTGATCGTCGCAGCGCTAGGCTGCCGACGATGAACCCGCCAGACATCGCCTTCGCCGGCGCCGCCGAGCAGGCCCGGATGCTGGCCTCCGGCGCTATCACGGCACCGGCGCTGCTGGAGATCTACCTCGACCGGATCGCACGGTTGAATCCACAGCTGAACGCCTACCGGGTCGTCCTCGCGGAGTCGGCCCGCGCCGAGGCGGGCGCGGCACAGCAGCGGCTCGATGCGGGGGAGCGGCTGCCGCTGCTCGGGGTGCCCGTCGCGATCAAGGACGACGTCGACGTGGCCGGCGAGGTCACGACCATGGGCACCAGTGCGCACGGACCGGCCCGCGACCGGGACGCCGAAGTGGTCCGCCGCCTTCGGGCCGCGGGTGCGGTGATCATCGGGAAGACCAACGTTCCCGAGTTGTGTATCTGGCCGTTCACCGAATCACTGACGTTCGGCGCGACGCGCAACCCGTGGGACACCACGCGGACACCGGGCGGCAGCAGCGGCGGAACCGGCGCCGCGGTGGCGGCGGGTATGGCCGCCGTCGGTCTCGGCTCCGACGGTGGCGGCTCGATCCGCATACCGGCGACCTGGTGCGGGCTGTTCGGCATCAAGCCACAGCGCGGCCTGATCCCGCTGGACCCGAACGACGACGTCTGGCACGGCCTGAGTGCCAATGGGCCGTTGAGCCGGACGGTCGAGGACGCAGCGCTGTTCCTGGATGTCACCGCCACGATGGCGCCCGAGGGCGGCTTCGTGGCCGCGACCAAGCGTGGACCCGGGCGGCTGCGGGTCGCGCTGAGCGCGAAGATCCCGTCGCCGCTGGTGGCCCGGGTCGGCAGGGCGCAGCGGCTGGCTCTCGACGAGGCAGGTGCGCTCCTGCGCGAGCTCGGTCACGACGTCATCAACCGCGACCCCGACTACCCGCCAGCGGGAACGGTTGCCGGCTTCCTTCCGCGATACCTGCACGGCATTCACGACGAGGCGAAGAAGTTGCCGCGCCCCGGAGCACTGGAAGCGCGCACTCGCCGGATGGCCCGACTGGGCGGCCTGTTCTCGGATCGTCGGATGGCGGCCGTGCGCAAGGCCGAAGCGGCCATCTCCGCCCGCGTGCTCTCGATCTTCGACGACGTCGATGTGGTCATCACACCGGGCACCGCCGTGGGCCCGTCCCGGATCGGAGCCTACCAACGCCGGGGCGCGGTCACCACGCTTGCGCTGGTCTCCGGCCGCGTCCCCTTCCAGGAGATGTTCAACGTGACGAGCCAGCCCGCGGCCACGGTGCCATGGGCACTTGACGGCGACGGCCTACCGCTGTCGGTGCAACTGGTGGGCAGACCGTCCGACGAGGCGACATTGCTGGCGCTGGGCGCACAGATCGAGGCGGCCCGACCATGGGCCCACCGGCGCCCAAGCGCGTAGAGTCAGGCGGGCAGGAACCATCCAGGTTCCCATATCAAGGGACCAGCGATGTCTGACAAATCCCCTCGCCAGAGCATGACCAAGAAAACCGGCAAGTCCCTGAAGGAGAAACGCGCGGCAAAGCACGCCAAGACCGCGCAGGCGTCTGCCACCGAAACTCTGTTGAATGCCAAGAAGCGCTGAGGCGCAAGAACTTTCGCTTGGCGTCGTAGCACACTCGGGTAAGCTCAACGAGCGTCGGCTGCCCATTCATCCTGCGCATCTGGAGCGGATCAGCCGGCGGCTGCGCGAGCGGATGTACTTCGAGCACGGTTACGGTGAGCGCTTTGGCGTCACCGAGGGTGAGCTTGCCGAACTCGTCGGTGGAATCTGGACTCGCGAACAACTGCTGGCCGGCTGCGATGTCATCCTGCTTCCGAAGGTGCAGTCCGCCGATTTGGCAGAAATGCTTGTCGGACAGACCGTCTGGGGCTGGCCGCACTGTGTGCAGGACACCGAACTGACGCAGATCGCGATCGATCGACGGTTGACGCTGATCGCCTTCGAGGCGATGAACCACTGGCAGGCCGACGGCGGATTCGGCCTGCACGTGTTTCACAAGAACAATGAGCTGGCCGGCTACTGCTCGGTGCTGCACGCCATGCAGTTGGCGGGAATCACGGGCAGCTACGGTCGTCGGCTGCGCGCCACTGTGATCGGCTTCGGCGCTACCGCCCGGGGTGCGGTGACCGCGCTGAACGCCCACGGCGTCGACGATGTGCGGGTGCTGACCAACCGCGATGTGGCCGCGGTCGGATCACCGATCCACTCGACGCAGATAGTCCAGATGGGCCACGACGCCAACGCCCCGGAGCTCACCTGGGCGGACACGCCGGACGGCCCCATCCCCGTTGCGACCTTCCTCGCGGACTGCGACATCGTCGTGAACTGCGTTCTGCAGGACCCGGATGCGCCGCTCATCTTCGTGACCGAAGGCGATCTCCCGGCGTTTGCAAGCGGCACCCTGCTGGTCGACGTCGCCTGCGACGAGGGGATGGGCTTCAGCTGGGCGCGGCCGACGTCATTCACCGATCCGGTCCGCGAGGTCGGAAACGGGATCTACTACTACGCCGTCGACCACAGCCCGTCCTACCTGTGGAACTCCGCGACCTGGGAGATAAGCGAAGCCCTCCTGCCGCACCTGGAGACCGTCCTGCGGGGCCCGGCTGCGTGGGCGCAGAGCACCACCATCGCCCGCGCCATCGAGATTCGCGACGGCGTGGTGCAGAATCCCGGCATCCTGTCCTTCCAGCACCGCGAAGAGGCCTATCCGCACGCAGCCAAACGAGCAGTGTTGACGCCGGCGCCCGCGTCGATCTGATCAGCCGGCGCTGCGCCAGCCGGCCACGCCGACGGCGATCATCCGTAACTGCTTGATCGCCGTGCGTTTGATCTCCTCGAGCGAGCGAGCGTCCTGAGAGTCCTCGATCGCTTCGGCGATGAGGATCATCGAGTTGACGAACAGCGTGGCGAGCACGTTGAGGTCCTCGGTGCTCCAGCCGTTGAGGCCGGGAAACCGGGCCAGGTCGGTGGCGAGCTCCGAGGTGATCAGCCGGATCTCGGTGCGGATCGC
>JAOPWF010000346.1 GCA_025965815.1 Mycobacterium sp. | reverse complement strand
GCACCGTCGAGCCGGGCGAGCTCGCTGCGGAAGATGGTTGCGTCGAGGAGAGCGGGCACGGCTGCTCCGACGGTGGCGAACGGAGCCGGGTCGTCGATGGTGGCGCGGCCCGCTGCGTCGACGACGCCGGTCCGAAACCCGATTGAGGAAAGGTGCCCTTCCCCGATCCCCCGGACGCTCATCACGAATCGCAGGCTGCCTTCGGCTGTTCCGGCCTGGTCCGGGCGGCCCACGATACTGGGGTTGCAGAGCGCCGCGCCTTCGATGGCGTACTCGCTGGTGAACGCGGCGCCCAGCAACAACATTCGCGCCTCGGAGAGTTCACTATCGGGATCCAGCCGATCGGCCAGTTCGCGGGCGTGCCGGCGAAAAGTACCATCGAGGTCGCGGTGGCGTGCGTCGAAGCGCACGAAAACATCGTCCAAGGACGACTGCACGTCGTCATCGTCGAGCGCCAGAATGCGCGCCAGCACCGCTCCCGCGCGGGAGTCCTGGAGTTCAAAGCCCTCCTGGCCGGGCACGAAGAGTCGGGAGATGACTCGCCTCGGGTCGGCCGGGAGCCGTACCGGGCTGCGTGTCACGAAGCCGGACCGCACGGAAGTCATTGCGGCACCGTCGAGAAGCGCCGGGCGTGCTGCAGCGTCGACAGCAGGGCCAGCGTCGACTCCGCGCCCTGATTGAAGTTCACCCCGTCGGCGTGCAGACCGTCGAATCCGCCGCCGGTCTCGGGGTCCCACATGAGCTGCCCCGCGTCGTTGGCCCCCTGGAACCAGGCCGCGGCGGCCAGGACTCCCCCGGGCCAGATCGGCCCGGCGTCGATACCAGCGGCGCGCGCGCACGCATCGGCGAGGGTGGACACCTCGATCGGCTGCTGGTCAAAGGCGGGCCGCAGGTCGCCAGGTCCCCTGCCCGCTGCGGGGCTGGGAGACAGGTGGCCTTCCGCAGTTTCGTATTCGAGCAGCCAAGCCAGCAGATCCAAGCCACGCTGACACAGTGCCGGGCGGTCGAGCGCCACGCCCGCGGCGATCATCGAATCGGCGAGGACTGCGTTGGCGTATCTGAGGCGAGGTTCGGGCCAGGGCCAGTCAGGATCGCCGTTCGGTTCCGCTACGGCGTCCGCATAGTCGGTGATCAGTTCGCGGGCCGCGCGGTGCTCGGGATCGACGGTGAGCAGTTCGGCGGCTCCCAACGCCGCGAAAGCCATTGCTCGCGGCGACGGCGAACGCACCTTGGCTGCGCGCTCGAACTGGACGACGGCCGAGGCGCGGACCCAGGCGACGTCGCTATGGGCGGCGGCAGTTCCGAGCCCCCAGATGCACCTCCCCCAGCAGTCCTCGAGGGTCGGCTCGTCCGTCCAATGGCCGGTGCTGTCCATCCGGTTGCGGCACGCGCCGGTGAGGGCCTGCGCCTCGTTCAAGAACCGCAGCGCCAGGCCGGCCAGACCCTTCACTGACCGCTCAGGGTCGGGCTCTCGGGTGGCCACGACAAGGACCCGGGCCATGTCGTCGGTGCAGTAGCCGTGTTCTGGCCGGGGTTCGGCGAAACAGGCGTGCTCGAAGGTGCCGTGACGGTCCGACATTCGCAGCAGATGATCGAAAACTGGGACCGGAGTGACGGTCATGCCACCGCCGGCCGCTCAGCGAGAAGCCCGCTCGCCAGACCCAGATATGCATTGGCGACCACGGGCCAGGCCATCTTCGGGGCCAACCGGCAGGCCTCCGCGGCCATGGTCGCAGCGACGTGCGGCTCGGTCAGCAGCCGGCGCAGGGCGGATGCCAGCGCGTCAGGATCGTCGTGCTCCACGACCGTGCCCGCCCCGCTGGCAAGGAGCTCGACGGCGTGCGGGAAGGCGGTGGCGACGACGGGACGGCCGCTCGCGATGGCGTCAACCAGAACACCGGAGGTGACCTGATCCGTTGAGTCGTAGGGCAGCACGACAACCGCGCAGGATTGGACCAGCGCCGTCAGCGATGAAACATCGCGGTAGTCGGCGTCGAAGGACACCGACTCCGCTACGCCGCTGCGCCGTGCCTGTTCGGTCCGCGCGTCGCGGTAGGCCTCGCCATCGGCTGCGAGGACCTTGGGATGCGTTCGGCCGGCGATCAGGTAGCGCGGCCGGGCAGGGAGATCGTGCAGCGAACGCATCGCATCGATGACCCGCTCGATACCCTTTCCCGGGCCAAGGAGACCCCAGGTCAACAATGTCGGTCTGCCCGAACGCGGCAACGGCGCGATCTGCCTCGAGACGGTGGCGCCGTGCGGGATGGTGGTGACCTTCCGGGGATCGATGTCGAAGCCGAGGCACAGCCGTTCACTGGCCGCCTCCGACATCACGACAACCTGATCTGCCAGCTCGGCGACCGCTACGAGCACCGACCGCTGGTGCGGGGTTGGATCCTTGAGGATCGTGTGGGCGACGACTATCGACGGGACCGTCAGCCCGGCGACGATGTCCACGACTTCGTCTCCGTCCGAACCGCCGTAGATGCCGTACTCGTGCTGGACCACCGCGACGTCGCTGCGGTTCAGTAATTCCGAGCTTGCGGCCACAGACGTCGGTGAGTCGTTGACCAGCTCTCCAATGACTCGGGCGCTCGATGTGGACGAGCCGTCAGCTATCCGCACCACGCTGACGTCGGCGCCATTCGTAGCCAACCCGTCGGCCAGGGCGGCGCTGAATGTCGCCAGCCCGCACGCCGTCGGTGGATACGTGCTGAGAATCCCGAAGCTCGGCGAACCGCCGGAGCCACGAGCCAGATCGACCGGCGACGATCCGGTGAGCGAAGTTGATGACCTAAGGGTGAAAGGAGCGTTCAAGGTGATCCCGACGGGCGGTTGTCACCGGCATGCCCGGCGCGAGCGGCTGCTCAGTGCGATCAGCGGCGGACGGCTGACCTCACCCGGACTGGCTGGGTTCCCAACGTTGTTGACGTTACACGGTTACCTGAAATGTGTTTGGACGACTACTCATGTTTCAGGCAGCCTCTCCTTGCGGACTGACCCACCTCGTCCGATCAACCCCCTGGTCGGCTGCCGGTCTACTCCGGGTATCGGTCCCCGTTCCGCACTGGTGATGGTCGTCGAGGCGGCGAGGTTGATCGCCGCCGTCGAGGCGTCGGGCCAGAGCTTCTAGTAGTACCAACAGTTACTTGCGTTGGCAATGACCGCGTTCATTAAGACCTGCTGGACTGGGTCGGGGACACATGCGATACGGCATTTCGCCGTACCGCTATTTCAGCGGTTCCTGGCCGTCGTCAGCAGAAAAACGCGAAGTGAGGTCGGCGAGGATACGCAGGCTGGCGGCGTGCCTACTGATACCTGCGTCGGCAGCTTGCGCTTCCAGGTGCCTCTCCGCTTGGTGGAGGGTGTAGTCCTGACCGATGAGTGCCCCGATGGCCTGGTTGATGACTGACGCCTCGAAAAGGTCTGTACCGGTGCCCGTCCCGGCAGGGGCAAGCAGGTGCTGATCGAGGACGAAGTCACTCAGGGGGCGGGCGGTGAGCCACGCAAGATCCGCGGCGAGGTCGATAAAGGTTCCCGGCAATCCCGCGTACAGGACGAGAACCACCGCTGGGAAGACGCTGGCGTCACCGACACCGGGCAGCGCCAGCCCGAGCGAGGTGCGGACATCGCCCATCACGTCGCCGCCGGAGAGCGTGGTGAAGGTAAACGGCGTGCCAGTGCCATCCATTGTCACGGTCAGACCCAGGTACGTGGGTATTGCGGCGGTTGCGTCAAATGTCAGCCGCTGCAGCGTTTGAGCCAGATCCGTGCCGGGCTCGTCCAATGCCGCAGTGAGGATGCTCAGATCGTCGGCCAGGACCGCGTTGAGCTTCATGAGGCGAATGCTCCGCTGGGCGCTCCCGAGCGCGGATCGAGCCTGCCGGTGCCGCACCGGGCGAGTCGCCCTGAGCGGTGGGGATTCTCCGGACGCGAGTCAGGACCCGTGCCGTGTTGATTCCCCACTCTTGAGGTTACGCGTGAGGGCTTAGCTGGGGTTGTGTCGGGCGCGGGCGCGGCGCACGGCGTCGTCGACGATGTGTTGGGCCACGTCCGCCAGTTTGCGGTGATCGGCTTGGCTCATCGCCCGCAGCTGGGTGAACGCCTCCTCGGCGCTGCGCCCGGTACGTCCCCGGATCAGGCCGATCGCTTGATCGATCAGCGGGCGCGTCGACAGCGCCCTCTGCAACTGCACGGTGAGCGCAAGTGCGTCCGCGAGAATCTGCGCGTTGTGCACAGCGACCGCCGCTGGTTTCGCGAACAGTTCGCCGAGTTCGGCGGCATGCTCATCGAAGACGTCTTTGGCGTGGGCATATACGTTGATCGCCCCGACCACCTGATCGGGCAGCAGGAGCGGCAACGACAGCGCGCTGTGCACACCCAACCTGCCTACGCGCGGACCGAACCGCGGCCACATCTTCTCCCCGCCCAACGACCCGGAACGCACCGTGCGACGCTCCAGCGCCGCCGTGATGCAGGGCCCCTCATGGAGGGTGACGTACTGGATTTCGTCAATCTCGGCGACAAATGGAGCACTGGCCGCCAACGCGGCGACCATGTTGTCCACCTGGCCGAGCCGCAACAATGTCACCCCCGCACCGTCGGCGCCGGGTATCGCCCGCACGGCGAACGCAGCGACCTCCGCCAGCAATTCAGGCAATCCCAGACTGCCCGCGACCAGACCCGCAAGGTCACCGATCCCCGCTCGCAAATCGGCGTCATCGGCATCGATCTGCTCGGATGTCCGCGATTCGTCAGCCTTCTCAGTGAACTCCGCCATCGCCGGTACCTGCGCTTCATCATCCTGCCGGAGCCCGACATCCATACCGGCGACCAGCCACGTACCCGAGGCGCACCCGCCACGAGATGGTTCCAATCCTAGTGCCGAGTTCGCCGGCCGGTTCCTGACTTGTCATTTGCCGCACCTCATCCCCCGTCCGGAAGAGCCCAACGGGTGTAGCGTCGTGGGTGCTGAGAACCTCAGCTGGTCGGGATGAGTTCAGCTGTCCGCCGCGGAACTCAAGGAGCACTTCCTCCGAGGCCCCCCACGCGCCGGTGATTGTCTGCACATCGGGACCACCATGACTGAGCCGCTGTTGTCCCTGTTGGCCGATGGTGGCGCCACTTCGTCCGCTGATCAGGCGACGGGTCTGCTGCGATTCGGCAGTCGCCGGGTGACGCGGTCTCTGATCGTCGTCAGCGCGCACGGCGAAATCGACGCGGCCAACGCATGCATCCTCACCGAATACGTACTGGCGAACGTGATGCGCTGCCGCGGGCTTGTGCTCGACCTCAGCGCGGTGGGATTCTTTGGCACTGAGGGTTTCTCGGACCTGCACAGAGTCTCGGTCTGCTGCGCGCATGCTGGAATAGGCTGGGCGGTGGTACCGGGTGTCGCGGTCTGGCGGCTGCTGCGAATCTGCGACCCACATGGCACGTTGCCCGCCGCCGATAGTGTCGGTGCGGCGCTGACAAGTCTCCAAGAAGTCTAAAAGACTCTACTGGCTATGGCTTTGAGGCCGTCCGTGGCAACGCTTGTCATTCGGCGACGTCTTCGTTCGCCTGGGTAACCAGCCGGGTGGCAAGGTCGTGGACTCTTATGTTGGTGTTTTGTGAAGTGGACAGCAGCAGGTTGAAGGCTTGGTCCTCGGTCATGCGTTCGCGCTGCATCAGGATCCCCTTGGCCATCCCGATCATGTCCCGGGAACTCAGCGCTGTGCGCCATTCGGCCCGCTGCGTCGACCCGACCAGCGCAATCGCCGCATGCGCGGCAAACAGCTCCCCAACGAGCTCGGCCTCCGTGTCGAATGCATTCGGCTTCGAGGAGTACAGGTCCAACGCACCCAGCGTTCGGGCGCTGGTGAAGAGCCGATACCCCAGCATCGACTGAATGCCGAGCTCCTTGGCGGCCGCAGCGAACTTGGGCCAGCGTCGTTCTTGCGACATATCGTCTATCCGGTAGCTGCGATGTTCGAGCACAGCCTGCACGCACGGTCCCTCGTCGAGTTCATGCTCGATGTCGTTGAGACGCGCCACCAGGTCGCTGGTCGCCGCGACGGTCCGCAGAACGTCCCCCTCGCGAAGCGACACTCCGGCGTCCTCGGCGCCGGGGACCGTATCGGTAACCGCCGAAACAATGCCCTCTACCGTGCGTTGGACGTCCGGCTGCGCCTGCAGCGAGCGCGCGACGTCGCTCAACATCTGCGCCACGTCAACTACCGGGCCGGGTGGCAATTCCGACGTGTTCTGTTCGTCGTCTGGCATATGCCCTCCGATCTGAAAGTAAGACCTATATTCTGCCCGCGCCAGGTAGGCCCGAGGTACGAATTGCCGCTCTCTTCGGACCGGCGCGGGTGTTAGAACTGCGCTGACGGTGTGTCCGGTCGAACTCGACAGGAACACGTCGGATCGGTGCACACGTCTGGGTGCGCCACGCCCCGTGCACGGCGGGCCATCGCCCACAGTGCCGTGACCACTACCGCCAAGGCAGACACAATCCAGAAGGCCATATATAGCTCCTAGCTATCGAGACGCCCGCCGGCTTCTCTGCCAGTCCAGGCTCAGGTCTCACGAAGAAGAAGGAACTACGACGACAAGTTCCTTGGGGGATCCGCCGGGTCCGCGAGCGCCGGTCTTCTCGACACGCCGCAAAAGCGAGCAAACCGCGGCTAGGTGAATTACCCACCAATTCATACGGTACGCCGTTATCGCTAGAACCACCCCTTGCGCTTCGCCCAGACCAGCAGCGTCGCCGACATTGCCAGCATGACTCCCAGTGTGATCCACAGCAGTACCCAGTGCGTCTGCTGGTTGACGATCAGGTTCATGCCGAGAACTGAAGACAGTGCGGTGACCGGCAGCGTGATGGCCGCAATCACCGCGAGCCGTTCGGCGGCAACGGTCATCTTCGTGTTGGTCCGCGCCTGGTAGAACTCGATCGTTCCCTGCAGGTACGCCTTCTGGCTGTCCGCCATCACCGACAGATGGTGGAACTGGTCGACCGCATCCTGCAGCAGCAATTGCCCGGCCCCCGGCCCGA
>JAOPWF010000345.1 GCA_025965815.1 Mycobacterium sp. | reverse complement strand
GCCGTCCATCAGGGCATTGGCGATCGGGTAGTTCCACGGCGCGATGATGCCCACCACTTGCCTGGGCCGGTAGTGCACGGTGATCTTCTTGATGGCCAGGAACGGCAGGGACGCCGGCCTGGTCTCCGGCGCCAGCGCCTTCTCCATCGTCTTGATGTAGTACGACAGGATCATGATCAGCAGCGGCACCTCCTGGGCCGCATCGGTGGCCGATTTACCGGTCTCCTTGATCAGCAGCTGCTCGAGTTCGTCGCGGTGCTCGCCCAGCCACACCGCGTAGCGGGCCAGCACCTTGGCCCGTCCCTTCGCGCCGCGCTGCTCCCATTCCCGCTGCGCCTCGCGCAGTCCGGCGGTGATTCTCGGGACGTCGGCCGGGTCGGTCCAGCTCACCTGACCGGCCACTGCGCCAGTCGCGGGGTTCAGGATGGTGCTGACGTCGGGCCGTTCTTGCGTGGCGGTCATGGGGCCATGTTAACCGCCGTCTGTGACGCACGTCGCAGTGGGTTTGACACGCGTCAAGCGAGCGTGCGGGCTAGGTGGCGATGCCCCGGATGTAGGCGGCCTGGCCGAGATGCTGGGCGGCGTCGTCAATGATGCTGACCACCCGGGCGCCCGCGGTGACCGGCGGAGTCCACCGGGTGTCCACCACGCGCTCCAACTCCTGAGGCGTGATCGTCGCGACGTACTCAAGCGTCATGTTGTGCACGGCGTCGTAGTAGCCGGCGAGCAGGTCGGCCGACGCACGAACGCGGCCCACCTCGTCCGGGCTGTGGCTGTAGCCGGTGGAATCTCGTGGCAGGTCGAGGCCGAACTGATCGACCCAGCCGTCGCGGGTCCACACCTGCTCGGCTCCGGTCAGGTCAGAGATCTGGGCGTCCTGGATCCGCGCGCTGTGCCAGATGAGCCACGCGATGCTGTTGGCCGTGGCCGTGGGCCGGTAGATCGCGAGTTCGTCAGTGAGTTCGTCGGTGAGGTTTTCGACGTGCTCGATCAGTCGGGTGAAGGAGTCACGGAGCAGTTCGCGGACCACCGTCGTATCAGCGTCGGAGCTCTCAGCCATGGTGCGAACGCTACCCGTAGGCTCATATCCCATGACATTCATATGATGCTGTAGTGATATGAAACCCGTGGACGGTTTCGCGGTGATCGCCGATCCGACTCGCAGGCGCATCCTGGACACCCTGCGCGGGGGTGCGGCCGAGGTGGGCACTCTCGTTGAGCGGCTGAATCTTTCGCAGTCGCTGGTGTCCAAGCACCTCGGCGTGCTGCGCGATGCGGGGGCCGTCGACGTCCAGATCGACGGTAAGCGACGGATCTACCGACTGGCCGATGACCCGCTGCCTGCCGTGCCGGCGTGGGTCACGCCGTTCCACCGGAAGCGGGCCTCGAGCCTGGACCACCTGACCCGGCTGATCGATGAGGAGCAAGCATGAGCAATTCCCTACAGGGCACACTGGAAAAGCGCGACGGCACATGGGTTTTGACTCTTGAACGCGACATCGCCCATCCGGCGGAGCGGCTCTGGCCGTGGCCGACCGACCCGGGTCGGCTACGGCGGTGGTCGCCCGTCGTTCCGGACCGCGCGTTCGACGGCGTCCGTCCCAGGGCGGTCCGGGAGAATCCCGGCGACGACCCGGTGGCCGGGGACGTCGTCGCGCTCGAGCCGCCGACCGAGTTGGTGCACCGCTGGGGCCCTGACCTGCCGCGCTGGCGGCTAACGCCGACCGACACGGGTTGCCGGCTCACCCTCGAGCATTCGATGGCCGAGCGCGATGCGGCGGCGGGCAACGCCGGCGGCTGGCACCTCTGCCTGGACGTGCTGGCGGGCAATCTCGTTGCGCGACAACTACGCCGAGCTGTTGGGCTGAGCGCCAGCCTGAGCTCCGTGGAAGACGGCCTCGACATTGTTGCCGTCGGGATCGCGGACGAACGCACCGAAGTAACCGGGGTGGTACTCGGGCCAGATCCGCGGCTCGTGTAGCGACTCGGCGCCCAGCGCGACGGCCTTGTCGTAGAAGGCCCGCACACCGTCGACGTCGGCAGCCGCGAAGGCGACGTGGATCTCCCGATTGGGCCCCAGGTCGGCGTCCGCGATCCAGAAATCGGGATGGCCGTCGCGCCCGTAGCCGATGGCCACGCCGTAATCCATCTGCCGCGAGTAACCCAGCACGCCGAGCACGGCGTCGTAGAACTCCTTGGACTCGGCGAAATCGGCACAGTTGATTCCAAAGTGGTCAATCACGGTCTCATCCTGACACGGGCCACAGACACCGCCCGTACAGTCGCGAATATGACCTTCGATCTCATCATTCGCAACGCCACGGTCGTCGACGGACTCGGCGGTGCACCCTTCCTCGGCGACGTCGCCGTCCGAGATGGTGTCATCGCGGCGGTCGGTGAAATTGACGGCGCAGCGGCTCGCGAGATCGACGCGACCGGGTTGCTGGTCACGCCGGGCTTCGTCGATCTGCACACCCACTACGACGGCCAGGCCATCTGGTCGGACCGTATGACGCCGTCTTCGGCGCATGGCGTCACGACCGCGGTGATGGGCAACTGCGGCGTCGGCTTCGCGCCGTGCCGCGCCGAGGACCACGACGTGCTGGTGGACCTGATGGCCGGTGTGGAGGACATCCCCGGCGTGGTGATGACCGACGGCCTGCCGTGGGACTGGGAGACCTTCGGTGAGTACATGGATGCCTTGGAGGAGCGACAACGGGATATTGATGTTGCCGCGTATCTGCCGCACTCGCCGCTGCGCGTCTACGTGATGGGACAGCGCGGCGCCGACCGCGAACCCGCGACCGCCGAGGACATGGCCCGGATGCGGGCGCTGGCCAAGGAGGCCGTCCAGACCGGTGCGCTCGGCTTCGCCTCGTCACGGTTGGCCATCCACAAGACCGAAAGTGGCGCGCCGATCCCGACCTATGACGCCGGCCAGGAGGAGATCGCCGAAATCGCAAGGGGTATAGCCGATGCCGGTGGCGGACTGATCCAGTTCGTGCCCGATATCCCCGCGGGTGGCTATCAGCCGGTGCTGCAACAGGTCTTCGACGTGGCCGCTGACGTCCGACTACCGGTGACCTTCACCCTGAGTATCGGCAACGCCGGCGAGCCGATCTGGCCGGACGCCATCACGATGGTGGAGAAGGCCAACGCCGCCGGTGCCGATATCACCGCCCAGATGTTCCCGCGGCCGATCGGTCTGGTCATCGGGCTCGAGCTGACCGCCAATCCGTTCGTGCTGTATCCGAGCTACCGGGAGATCGCGCATCTGCCGCTGGCGCAGCGGGTGGCCGAGATGCGCAAGCCCGAGGTGCGCGCCCGCATCCTGGCCGACAAGCCCGGCTACGACGATCCGGCCGGTCATCCGCTGCTGTACCTGGCGCAGGCCTGGGAGTGGATCTTCCCGCTCGAGGAGGACCCCGACTACGAGCCCGACCGCTCGACCAGCATCCTGGCCCGCGCGTCGGCCCGCGGGGTGTCCCCGATGGAGGAGGCCTACGACCGGTTGCTCGATGACGACGGGCACGCGATGCTGCTCGTTGCGATGGCCAACTTCGAGAACAATTCGCTGGACACTGTCGGCGAACTGATCCGCCGCGACGACGTCGTTCTCGGTCTCGGAGACGGCGGCGCACACTACGGGATGATCTGCGACGCAAGCTTTCCGACGTTCCTGCTCGCGCACTGGGCGCGCGACAGGGCGACCGGCCGGCTCACCGTTGCCGAGGCGGTTCGCGAGCTCACCTCGGTTCCGGCGCGGGTGGCCGGGTTCGCCGACCGCGGCCGCATCGCTGTGGGCTACAAAGCCGACCTCAACGTGATCGACCATGCGGGCCTGCGGTTACACAAGCCGGTGATCGTCCATGACCTGCCCGCCGGCGGACGGCGGCTCGATCAGACGGCCGACGGCTATGTCGCGACCATCGTCTCCGGACAAGTGATCGCCGAGAACGGCAAACCCACCGACGCGCGCCCCGGCAAACTTGTGCGCGGACGCCAGCCACAGCCGGCGAACTAGTGCGGTTTGAAAACGAGAATTCGGGCGACTGTTTTAGAGTGGTCGACGGACACCAGAGGTAGGTCCCCCTGCCCGAATTGTGAAAGTGCTCGCAACGCAACGCTGGTGACCCGATGGGCACAGTCACTGTGACGACAGCTCGCTTGGCTGGCGGATCACCCTGCTGAGTTGGCGGCCGAACCGGCACCGCCATGCTTGCCCTCGCGAAGAGCAGGTCACTGCTGATTCCAACACCTTCTTGCATGTGCCCCGCAGCAGGTGTCCAGCGCGCAGACCGCTTGCCGCTCAGGGCCCACTTTCGCGTCACACCCAGTGACGACGGCCCATTCGCCAGGTACGTCGCGAAAATCGGCCATGCGGTCCCCCGCCGATCGACAGGCCTTGATTCTGTTGGACCCAACACCGAATTTGTATCGATCAATTGAAGTACATGGGCACGTCAACTCCAGATGTCGCCGACCGCAGGGGCATTGGCGGCCAGCCCGGTCTTGTTCAGGCCGTACATCTGCTCGACGGTGGACAGCACGTTGTAGTGGCTGACCGGCTCGCTGTACGTCCCGGTCTGCACATGGGCGCCGTAGAAGATCGTCGGGATCTGGTTGTTCGCGCCGTTGTCGTCTTCGTCCCAGGTTACGATCAGCAGGCTGTTGTTGGCCTTGGCCCAGTTCGCGTATGAGGCCAGATTGGTGGACAGCCAGCTGTCGGCCTGGGCGATGGTGCCGTCGTGCATGTCGTTGTCCAGGTTGGGAATGACGAACGAAACGGTGGGCAGGCTCGCGTAGTCCGACCGGGCGTTGAAGGCGCTGAACGGCACGGAGGTTGCGGGCGGCACATTGGTGAAGTTCACCCACGGCGCGTGCTTGCGCGCGTACTTACCCGAACTGCATGCCGTGGCGCCGACACTGGGGAGATCTTCGGAAAATCCGCTGAACGTGTATCCGGCGGCGAGCAGTTCGGAGCCCAGGTTCGGCGCGGCGCCCGCGTTGACGGGGCAGGCGTCCGATGCCAGTTCGAAGGTGCTTCCGGCGAACAGCGCGAGGTAATTGGGCTCGCTCGGGTGGGTGACCGCGTAGGACTGGGTCATCAGGGCGCCGTTGGCCGCGAGCGAATTCATGTACGGCGCGGATTTATTGCCCATCACCGCGCTGCTGGAGTGATTCTCCTCGACGACGATCACCACGTGAGCGGGGCTCGGCAGCGTTGACACGGCGAGGTGTACGCCGTCGTCGGAACAGACGTCCGCACGGATGGCCAGCAGCGCAAGCATGCTCGCTGCCGCGGCGTATGGCCAGCGCTTCATTGCGCCGAGTGTAGGAGTCGATCCTGACGGTCCGGTGTACCGCGACGGCGCGTCCGCGCACCAAGACGCGAAAAAGCCCGGCCTGCCGAAGCAGACCGGGCTCTTCCGTTCTGAGCTAAGGACTTAGAAGTCCATGCCGCCCATGCCACCGGTCGGGTCGCCCGCGGGTGCGGACGCCTTCTCCGGCTTGTCGGCGACGACGGCCTCGGTCGTCAGGAACAGCGCCGCGATGGACGCCGCGTTCTGCAGCGCCGAGCGGGTGACCTTGACCGGATCGGCGACGCCCGCGGCCAGCAGGTCCTCGTACTCGCCGCTCTGCGCGTTCAGGCCGTGGCCGGCGGGTAGGTTGCGCACCTTCTCGGCGACGACGCCCGGCTCCAGGCCGGCGTTGAAGGCGATCTGCTTCAGCGGGGCCTCGAGCGCAACGCGCACGATGTTGGCACCGGTGGCCTCGTCGCCCGTGAGCTGAAGCTCCTCGAGCGCCGGAGCCGACTGCAGCAGAGCCACGCCGCCACCGGCGACGATGCCCTCTTCGACCGCGGCCTTGGCGTTGCGCACCGCGTCCTCGATGCGGTGCTTGCGCTCCTTGAGCTCCACCTCGGTGGCGGCCCCGGCCTTGATCACCGCAACACCGCCGGCCAGCTTGGCCAGGCGCTCCTGCAGCTTCTCGCGGTCGTAGTCGGAGTCGCTGTTCTCGATCTCGCTACGGATCTGGGCCACCCGGCCTGCGATGGCGTCGGGGTCACCGGCGCCCTCGATGATGGTGGTCTCGTCACGGGTCACGACGACCTTGCGAGCACTACCCAGCAGCGACACGTCAGCGGTCTCCAGCGACAGGCCGACCTCTTCGCTGATGACCTGACCGCCGGTGAGGATGGCCATGTCCTGCAGCATCGCCTTGCGGCGGTCACCGAAGCCCGGGGCCTTGACGGCCACAGACTTGAAGGTGCCGCGGATCTGGTTGACGACCAGGGTGGACAGCGCCTCGCCCTCGACGTCCTCGGCGATGATCAGCAACGGCTTGCCGGACTGGATGACCTTCTCCAGCAGGGGCAGCAGATCCTTGACCGTCGACACCTTCGACGACACCAGCAGGATGTACGGATGCTCGAGGACCGCTTCCTGTCGCTCGGCGTCGGTGACGTAGTTGCGAGAGTTGTAGCCATTGTAGAAGCTCATGCCCTCGGTGTGCTCGAGCTGCAGTCCGAAGGTGTTGGACTCCTCGACGGTGA
>JAOPWF010000341.1 GCA_025965815.1 Mycobacterium sp. | reverse complement strand
TAAGGCCCCAGCACCAGATCCCCGCCTGCCACCACGTGCGGTAGCCGCGGCGACGGTGTCACCCCGGTGTCGATCTCCCCCACCACCACACCGACTCCGGTGGACTCTTTCCAGGCCGCCGGCATGTCCATCATCGTCAGCGCAGCCGGCATTTCACGAAAATCGCTTCCCTGCAACACACCGGTCTGCACGCAGCCGGCAATCTGGTGCATCGGCTGATCCGGCCCTGGCGCAGGGTCAGCGGGCGCCGGCCCCGGCGGCACCACCGGTGGGTCTAGCGCCCCCGCGACGCCCGCCGAGCTCGCCATCAACGCCGCCACAGCCGCACAGGCCGCCAAACGTTGAAGCCCGCGCATCAGCCATGCACCAGGTTGCGCATCGCCGTAAATGCGCCCAGCAGCCACAACGTCCACGGCACCACCGGGGCCAGCAAGACCCACTGGCTCATCTCCACGGCTCTGCGGATCGGGGCGTTGATCCTCGCTGCGGGCACCACCAGCGCGGCCAGCAGACCCAACACACCCAGACCCAACGTGGCCGCCACACAGCCCAATGTCATCGACATCTGTGGCGGCATTGCCGCCGTGGCGTAGCGGCCAATCACCGTCGCTACAGCGGCGGTGGCGCCCACCACCAGCGACAACGCCTGAGTGCGGTCAACAAAGGACTGCGCCCGCAATACCAGGATCAAGCAGATCCCCAGCGTGAACACCAGGAAGCGCCAGCCACCCGGCTGGCCGGGCACCACCGCGTAGCGGCTCGCCACCACCGTCACCACCGCCGCCCCGAGCATCACACCGGTCACGATCGCATTGCCTCGCTGTGACCACGCCGCGATCTGTTCCGGGGACTCCGCACCCGAAGGGGCCATCGGGGTCACCGTGTCCCGAGGCGCGCCCGGCGCGGTTTCGAAGACGCCGCGGCTAGTCAGGGACGGAAACCAAGGCCCGGGAATGCCGGATCCCGACACCCCGACATTCGTGGCGAACGTCACCAGCACCAGGACGATCACCAGTGCAGCGACCGCCATCTGCTCTGCGCGAAGCTCCAACCGGCAGGCGTGCAGCACGGCGACCGTTCCGGCGAACACAGCGACCGTCGTCGTCGCCGCCACTGCGGCGACATGACGAGCCGTCAGCAGCGCCAGGATCGCTACACCCGTCAGCACCGCGCCGATACCGGCGACCAGGTGCCACCCACCGGGGTGCCCGGGCACCGACATCGCCGCCCCCGCCCCGGCCGGGATCAGCGCCGACCACGCGAAGGCGTCAGTGGAGCGACGTCGCTGCTCGTCGAGGGCCGTCGAGGCCAGCCACGCCGCGAACGCCAGCACCGCCGTCAACCCCCAGGACACCGCCGCGGGAACCCAGCCACCGCCATGCCACCACAGCCAGGCCAGGATCAGCTCCGACCAGCCCACCAGGGCCGCGGCCAGCCAGCCCGCGACGCGGCGGGCCACGTCCTTGTTGATCGTGGCGTAGCGCGTCTCATCGCCGAGCGCCCGGGCCACCGCCGTCGACACCGTCTCCACGACGGGCTCAAATCGTTCCGTTGCCTCCAGGGGCAGCAGCCACAACTGTTCACCGTCGAGCACCCCGCACTCGGTGAGCGAGCGCTGCGGATCCAATGGCCGCGCATCAGCCCGGCACAACCGGTAGGTGCGTTTGGCGTCCAGCTCGGCGCGGCCCCGCCGGCGCAGAATCTCGTTGATGCGCGGGATCAGATCCTCGGTGACCGCAATCAACGCCACCCCCGCAGGCAGCACGTAGTCGATCTCCATGTCGTCGCCCACCAGAAGCGCGACCCGGCACAATTCCAGGGCAGTGGCCTGCTGCCCGGTGGCGCTCACGGGGCGTCCGTCGTCGCGGTGAACCCCGTCGCCACGGTGGCGGTCAGTTCCAGGAAGCGCCGCCGTGTCTGGGGGCGTAACTGATCGAGGTCGATGACACCAGCCGTAGCGATGTGCCGGTCGAACGGAATGACGAAGATCCGCTCGACGGGCACCCAGCGACTGAAACGCTCTACCAGGGTGGCCACCAGGCGCTCGGACTCCTTGCGATCCCTCCTGCTGGTGTAGCCGCGGATATGGTTGACCACCAACACCATTCGTGAGCCCAGTTGACGGTAGCCGGACTCACTGAGCCACCGCATCACCTTGTCGGCGCCCTCGGCGCCGTCGGGCACCGCCGAGGCCACCATCACCACCGTGTCAGCGGTGTCCAAGACGCCGGCCATCACCGCGTGTTCCTGATCCACCCCACAGTCGGCGATCAACAGGCTGTAGAAGCGCTGCAGCACCTGGTGCGCCTCGGTGTAGGTCGCCGTGTCCATCGGCTGACGTCCGCTCAGCGCCTGATTGGACGCCAACACATCCAGACCAGGATCGTTCTGCCCGACGTGTGAACGCATGTCGGAATACCGCACCAAATGCTCATCGGCCAGCACGTCGCGAAACGAGGACGCGGCCGTGGGATCGATGCGCGACGCCAGATTCGCCGCCTGCGCGGGGTCGGCATCCATGGCCACCACTTTGTCGTTACGTAGACCAGCCAAAATCGACCCGATCGCCGCGGCCGTCGTCGTCTTCCCCGCGCCGCCCTTGCCGCCCAACACCACCATCGAATACGTCCCACGCAGCGGCGTAGCCACCGCAGCGTTCAACCGGCGCAACTCCCGCTCGTCAGCCGACTCCCCGGTGTTCACCTTCTTGAAACTCGCCTGGTACAACCACTTTCGCCAGCCGCGCGACGACGGGATCTTACGAACGGCGATCAATTCCGCGGCCCGCAGCTGGTCGCGCATCCCTGCACCAGCACCGCTGAACCCGCCGCCACCGCCCCAGTCGCCATACGACCCGACGGGGGCCTCGTCGCGTTCGGAACGCGGCCGGCGACTAGGCGGCGGGGGTGGCTGCTGGCGGGCAGTCGCGGGCGGCGGTAGCACGCCCTGATGCGGCGGCCGCCGGTAATCGTTGTGCTGCACAGGTGGCCGGTAATCGTTGCGCTCGCCGTGATTCGGCGCCGGATAGGGCTGCGGACGCGGGGCGGCCCCGGACTCAACCGCACCGGCGGCAGGTCCGCCCTCTACCCCTGGCGGGGGTCCCCAATGCGCCCCCCCGGCCCGCGGCACATCGGGCCCCTGGTGGCGCGGCACATCGAGACCCTGGCGCGGCACGTCGGGACTCGATGCCGGCCTACCCGCCGTAGGCGCGGGGGCCGGAGGCTGGGACGCGTCCCCTGCCGGCGATGGTGGTGAGGTGTCCGGCGCTGAGAGTGGTGACCCCTCCGGTGCGCGGAAGTCGGTCGGCGCCGGCGGATCCGCCGGGCGTGGTCCCGGTGAGGGGGACTCGGCAGCGCCGAGGGTGTCGAAGAATTCGCGTTCGTCCGGTCCGCTCATGCGGCCTTCCCCCTGTCGCCTGTCAGCGCGCCAACGCCCTCAAAGCACTGTTTTTCAGTCACGACGCGAGCGTAACAACCACGCATTTCCTACGTCTACGACGCGGGCCACATTAGCGTGTATCGAATTTTTGGATGCGTTCGTGGGTTGTCCACGCCGACCCGGAGGGCAGCCCCTGGAGCAGTTCACCGACCGCTCGCGCGACGCGTTGCGCTGTGCCGGGAAACAGCATCGTCCACCGCGGTTCGCCATTACCCGCCAGATTACTGATGATCACCCGGCCCAGCAGGGTGTCGACAATCGTGATCCCCGTCGGCGCGAACTGGGCTCCGTCGATCGAGTACTGGGCGGCCACGACCACCGTGCGAGCCGCGCTGGCATCACCGACTGCGGCCACGATACGGGCCTGGGGCACCGTCAAACCGGCATCGGTCAGCGCGGCCACCACATCCATGCCTGGGCGGGCCTGCCATTGAGCGGCCAGCGATTCCAGTACTGCGGACTCGATGTTGATGCCGTCGAAGTCGGCGGGTTGCGCTCGCCCCGCCAGCGCGCCGATCGCCGCGGCCACAGCGCCATCGGCTAACGGGCTCACCACGATTTCATCCAACGGCGCCTCGCCGGTGCGCCACACCCGGGCCGCGGCGACCCAGCGGCCTTCCCGGCGGCACAACGCCGCCGCCCGCTGCGCACCTTGGCGCGACCGCCATTGTTCCAGCGCCTCGTAGGCGGCCAGCGGATCGTCTTCGGGCGCCTCAAACAGAGGCGGGGGTCCAACGAAGCGATCCGGGTTGCCCTCGGGACGCGACACCGTGATCGCCAGCTCGACGTCCGGGCGGCCCAGCGTCAACAACCAGTCCGCCACATCCGAATCCAGCACTGCGCCGCTGCAAACGCCGGCCTCTTCGAGCACCGCCATCCCCGGGTGGGTTGCCACGGTGTTGGCGACGTCGCCGACCGGTCGCACTTTGAGCACCGACGGCAAACGGCTCACACCAGCAAGCGCAGCTGTCAGCCACAGCCCTTCGGACGTGGTTGACAGCCGCGCCCCCACCGCGGTCGTCATCAAATTCCCTGGAACCCCGCTGCCACGCCCTGATCAGCGCTGCTGGCGTTGCCCGAGGCTTGCCCGATCGCCGTTCCGTGACGCTGGATGGTGTCGAACACCTTCTGGAATGCCAGGTCGATCTGGTGGCTGCAATCTTGGTAGGCGTTGGAGCCGTGCTCGGTCCAGACATGGGCGAGGTTGTTCAGGACGTTCATCGACTGCTGGCGCAGGTCGGTCATGTGTGCCACCAGGCTGGCCTGCTGGGACACGTGGTCGGCCATCATGGGGTGGTCGTATCGCATGTTGTCCATGGTGAGAATCTCCTTCTTCGTGAGGTGTCGGGGTACGAGTCTTATGCGGAGGTGACGTTGCCCAGCGCGGCCCTGTTGGCGTCATTCATCTGCGCGTACTGCGCAGCGCTGCGCCGCATGGTGGAGATGCAGTACTCGAACCGCGACGACACCTGCTTGCCGGTTTGGGCGACGTCGCCGGTCGTGCGCATGGACATCATGGCGGCGTCGCCGATGAAGCCCGTACCGGTGAGGTTCTGGTTCATCGTCTCGTAGCGGGCCAGTGAACTCAGAACGTCCTGCAGGATGTTCTCGAGCTGTCCGGCCCCGGTGTTCATCTGGTTAACGTCGGTATTCAAAGCCAT
>JAOPWF010000324.1 GCA_025965815.1 Mycobacterium sp. | reverse complement strand
TTTCACGCCAAGCGCTTGGATCACCGGTAGTGCGAGCGCCGCCGACGACGACGCCATCAGCACCGCGTACAACGCCGCATGCCCGGTACCGAAGGCGGCGGCCAGGCCCACCCCGAGCCCGGCGGACACCGCGCCGATCAGCACCGCGCGGACCAGGGCGCCGGGAATCGCCGAGCGCATCGCCGTGTCCCGCACCGGCACGTGGGTGCCCACCACGAACATCACCAGCGCGAACCCGATGTTGGCCAGCATCGTGAACGTCGGGTTGGTGTCGTCGACCAGACCGAAGCCGGTTCGGCCCACCACCATCCCGGCCAGCAGCTCACCGATGACGACCGGGACCCGCAGGCGCGGCACCGAGGCCAGCAGCGGACCGACCAGGCCGACGACGGTGAGCAGCGCCAGGGTGTCGAAGCCGAAGCCGGTATCGCCGGTCACGACTGCCGGGACATCAAATCGCAGGGTATGTCGGTGTTTTCGTCGGTCAGGTCACACAACCACTTGACAGCCATCCGTGTACCTTATTCCGGATGGCTGTCAGTGCAGGCACTTAGCCGGCGACCCAGTTCCCGTGGAAGCCGTACGGGACCCGGTGCGGCAGCTTGATTCTGGCCACCGGCTCACCGGCGAAGTCCGACGCGTCCAGGATCACCAGGTCGCTGCCGTCGCGCCCCGGGTCGTAGACGTAGCCCAGGTACCAGCCGGCAAGCTCGTCGGCGGGCCCTGCCGTGGACGGGACGAAGACCGCCTCGCCCGGTCCGCCGGGTGAGCGCTCCGTGCCGAAGGCGTGCTCGACGGCGCTGCCGGCGTCCAGGTCGTAGCGCACCAGGTTGTTGGTGCCGACCGAGACCGCGTAGCGTGCGGGCAGGCCCGCCAGCCGGTCGTCGATCCGGGGGAACTCGATCGACCGATCGTCGAGTTGGCGCTCGGTGACGGTGCCGTTCTGCAGATCGATGGTCCAACTCCACAGCAGGCCGTCGACCTCGAATCCGCCGTTGTCCCGCCACAGCTCGGAGTAGCGGACCGCCTGCAGCACAATCGATTTGCCGTCGCTTGCCTCATGGGCGTTGGCGACGTGGAACACGTAGCACGGGTCGATCTCGAACCAGCGCACCATTCCGAACGGGTCGTCGCGGCGCAGCACACCGAGTCGGGCGCCGTAGTTGTCATCCCAGCGGTACGGCATGTCGCCTTCACCCTTGATCGCGACCTCGAGGTTGAACACCATCGGCAGGTCCATGAAGATGACGTGCTCGGCGGTCAGCGCGAAGTCGTGCATCATCGTGAGTGCCTTGACGTCAAGGGGGCGGTTGATCGTCAGCTCGCCGTTGGCATCTGCCCGGTGGTAGGTGACGTGCGGGGAAAAGATGTTGCCGTAGCCGAAGAAGTGCAGCTCGCCGGTCGTCGGGCAGATCTTCGGGTGCGCCGTCATCGAATCGACCAGCTTGCCGCCGAAGTCGTAGGCGCCGACGGTTCGCAGGTCGTTGGTGATCTCGTAGGGCAGTGAGGACTCGACGAGTGCCAACGTCTTGCCGGCGTGGTTCACCACGTGCGTGTTGGCGACGCTGGACCGCAGATTGCGGGTGCCGTCGGCGTTGTACACCGGGAAGTCGTTCTCGAAACTCTCGGTGCGCACCCAGCGGTTGCGGTACCAGGCGGCACGGCCATTCTCCAGCCGAACGCCGTGGATCATCCCGTCGCCGGTGAACCAGTGCGCTCCCGCCTGCCGGGGATTCGGCCCGTTGCGCAGGTACCAGCCCTCGAGTTCGGCGGGGATGGCGCCGTCGGTGGGCAGCTCGAACTCGGTCAGCTCGTCGGCGACGGGCGCGTAGTTGCCCCGCTGAAAGAACCCTCCGGTGCCCGGTAGGCCCTCGGGCTCGGTCGCCGTGTTTTCGATGATCTGGTCGCCGGTCATGTCGGCATCTCCTCGGGCTGAATTCCGATACTCTACAACTGACAGGTCGAGGGTGACACTTCAGCTATGACATGTCAATAGTGGAATGAGGTTTGCCTGTGAGTCTCCGGATCGCCGCCCTTGGCCTGCTGGCCCAGCACCCGGGCAGCGGATATGACCTGCTGAAGAGGTTCGAGAAGTCGATGGCCAATGTCTGGCCGGCCACCCAGAGCCAGCTCTACGGCGAGCTGAACAAGCTCGCCGACGCCGGGATGATCGAGGTCAGTGACCTCGGGCCACGCGGGCGGAAGGAATACCGGGTCACCCCGGAGGGCCGCGCCGAGCT
This sequence comes from Mycobacterium sp., assembly GCA_025965815.1. Lineage (GTDB taxonomy): Bacteria > Actinomycetota > Actinomycetes > Mycobacteriales > Mycobacteriaceae > Mycobacterium. The sequence continues at coordinate 3,906 of JAOPWF010000324.1, read as the reverse complement.
GCTGCGCTGGATAACCCACCCCGAGGACGACCCGCCCTACCGCAACGCCGAACTGGTGCGGGTGTTCTTGCTCGGCGAAATCGCGCCCGACCAGGCGCGCGAGTACATGGCCTCGGTCGCCGAACACTCCGACGTCGAGGTCAAGCGCCTCGAAGAGCTACGGGATTCGGTGCACTGGGCCGAGGACGACGCCGCCTTCTACAGCCGTGCCGCGCTGGAGTACGGGCTGCGGGCGGAGGCCATGGAGGCGGACTGGGCGCGGTGGCTCATCAAGGCGATGGGCAAACGCTTCAAGGATTAATGGTTGCATCACGATAGTTTCCGATATATCGTCAACGCATCGGAAGCGCATCCGGCGTTTCCTGTCAGACGTAAGGACTTGAGACATGAACCTCCCATTCACACCCCCTGGCGGGCCCTTCGGGGGCCGTCCACATCCGGGCGGATTCGGCTTCGGATTCGGTCCAGTCGATAGGCGTGCCCTGCACGAACGGCGGCACGAGGCGCGACGCGCCTTCCGCGAGTCACTCCGTGATCACGACGGCGGCGGCGCGGACTTCGGCCCGGGATTCGGTCCCGGTTTCGGTCGGGGCTTCGGGCCCGGCTTCGGCGGACCCGGCTTCGGTCGCGGTTTCGGTGCAGGCTTCGGTCCCGGTGGACCGCGTGGCGGCCGACGTGGTCGCGGTCGCGGCCGGAGCGGCGACGTCCGCGCTGCCATCCTCGTGCTGCTCGCCGAGCGGCCAATGCACGGCTACGAGATGATCCAGGAAATCGCCGAGCGCAGCCAGGACCTCTGGAAGCCGAGCCCCGGTTCGGTGTACCCGACCCTGCAACTGCTGGTCGACGAAGGTCTGATCGTGGCCACCGAATCCGAGGGCAGCAAGAAGCTCTTCGAGCTGACCGAGGACGGCCGTTCCGCTGCCGAGAAGATCGAGACCCCGCCGTGGGAGGAGATCACCGAAGGCGCTGACCCCAACCAGGTCAACCTGCGCTCCGCGCTCGGACAGCTGTTCGGCGCGGTGGCGCAATCCGCCCACACGGCGACGGCCGAGCAGCAGCAGCGCATTGTGGACATCGTCAACAACGCCCGCCGCGAGATCTACAGCATCCTCGGCGAGTCCGACTAATCCTGTGTGGGCTGGGCCGCGCTGAGCGCGGCTCAGCACACACAATCCCGGTCTACGACGCTACTGGGGCGGCTATTCTGTCGACCGCCACGTCGAGAGCCGGGAGGCATCATGGCCAGCGAGGAGATACCCGACGCCGTTCGCGCGCCCCGACCGGCGACCAGTGCCACGCTTCATCGCGGACTCAGTGTCCGGGGCGTCATCGCCCTCGCAGTCAGCGACATCACCCCGATGGCGTCGCTGCTCATCATTGCCCCCGTCGTGCTCGCAGCGGCCGGGACCGGAGCAATGTGGTCCTACCTCATCGGCTGTTTCCTCGCGATCAACGTCGCGCTGTGCATGGGTGAGCTTGGGTCCATGTATCCGGTGGCCGGCGGCCTGTACTCCATCGTCCACCGGGTGCTCGGCCGCCCAACGGGCTTTCTTGCCCTCGTCGATTACATAGCGCAGGGCGTATTTCTCCCGGCCAGCATCGCGTTGGGTGTCGGCACCTACCTACATGCGCTGAACGAGTCGATTCCGGTCAATCTCTCGTCCGCGATCGCGATGGCTGCGGTGACATTGCTTGCCGTGCTGCGCATCCACGTCGGAGCGATCCTGGTTGCGATTTTTCTCGCGATCGAGGTCATCGTCATCGTCGTGGTCGCCATCGCCGGCTTCTCGCACTGGAATCAGCCGTGGAGCATCCTGACTCACCCGGTGGTCTGGGATGGTTCCGCGCTGGCGCCCGTCGGTCTAGGCGCCATCATCGCGGCGATCGCAATCACGATGTTCTCGGTCAACGGATACGACAGCGCCATCAACTTCTCCGAGGAGGCGCGCGGGGGCCCGGGCACGATCGGGAAGGCTGTCGTCATCGCGGCGCTGACCGGAATCGTGCTCGAATTGGTCCCGTTCTTCGGCGGACTGATGGGCGCCCAGGACCTCCGCGAATACCTCTCCAGCGCAACGCCTCTGACTGATCTGATAAACCAGGTATGGGGCCCCACATTTGAGAAGATCGTGATCATCGGGGCCCTCTTCGCAGTGCTGAACGCGATACTCGCGATCACGCTGCAGTTCGCCCGGATTCTATGGTCGAGTGCACGCGATCGCGCATGGCCCGACATGGTCAATACCACCCTGGGACGCGTTCACCCCAGGTTCCGATCCCCCTGGGTGGCCACGCTGATTCTGGGCACGGTAGCGACCGCGTTGTGCTTCGCTTCCGACCTGGTCACCACGGTCACCTTCACCGCTGTCCTGATTATCGTGCTCTACGGACTCATCGCGATCGCCGCGCTCGTTAGCCGGGTCCGGGACAAGGACATTGACCGGCCGTCCAGGATGCCGCTCTGGCCGGTTCCGCCGCTGCTGGCGCTGGCCGGTGTCATCGTCGCGCTGACTCAGCAGAAGCCACCGGACATTTGGATCGTCGTCATACTTTTCGCCGTGGCCGCGATCTACTACTTCGCCTACCTGCACCGGGCCAAGGATGATCGCTGGGTGCCGCACACCGTCCCGGAAGAGACCGCATGACACCGCCCGGCGGACGAGGGCGGGCGCGGGAGCTGGGATTCCCCGTCGGCCATCTGCCTACCGGACCGCTCAACGCAATCACCGACGTCGCCGGCGTCCGGGTCGGGCATGCCACCGTCTGGCGGGACGGCGATGACACGGCACGAACCGGGGCCACCGCCATCTGGCCACACGACGGCAATCCCTTCCGGGAACGCGTCTATGCGGCAACGAGCGTGTTCAACGGATACGGCATCATGACCGCCGACATCGTCATGCACGAGTGGGGCATGCTCGGTGCACCAATAGTGTTGTGTGACACCGCAAATGTCGGAGTCGCCTACCAGGCGAGTGTGCGCCACATGTCGGACATCGACCCGGTTGTGGGCACCGACGATGTGCTGATGCCCGTGGTCGCCGAATGCGATGACGGCTTTCTCAACGACAACCGCGCCACTACGCTCACCGAAGCCGATGTGCACAGCGCCCTGGAGGCCGCCGGCAGCGGGCCGGTGCCTGAAGGCGTGGTCGGCGCGGGGACCGGCACGCAGATGTTCGACTTCAAGGGCGGTATCGGCACCGCGTCGCGGATCGTGGAGATCGGTTCGCGCAGCTACACGATCGGGGTGCTGCTGAACACCAACTATGGGACCCGCCAGCAGCTGCAGATCGCGGGCCGTCCCCTCGGACGTCAGCTCACCGCCGACATGCCGGTGCACCACAAGGAGGGGTCGTGCATCGCCGTGGTGGCGACGGACCTCCCGCTGCACCCGAGTCAGCTTCGGCGACTGGCTCGGCGTGTCGACATCGGCCTTGGCCGCACCGGCAGTGTCGGCAACGACGGCTCCGGCGAGATCTTCCTGGCCTTCTCCACGGCTCAGCGCATCCCCCGTGCGGCACCAGACGGCATCCTGGCCATCGACGTGCTTGTGGAGGGCCAGTTCTGGACACAGGGGTCGCCATTCGACCTGATCTTCGACGCGGTCGCGGAAGCATCAGAGGAAGCAGCTCTCAATGCGCTGTGTCAGGCGGATACCGTCCAGGGACGTGACGGCCACGTGTTATCGGGATTTCCAATTCAGGACGGTCTGCACCTCTTACACCTCGTATGACTTGTCACGAGACGTCGACCCAATCCAGCGTGCGCTTGACGGCTTTCTGCCAACCGGCGTAGCCCTCGGCACGCTTGACTTCACTCCAGTTGGGCGACCAGCGCTTGTCCTCCTGCCAGTTCGCCCGCAGCTCATCGGGGTTCTGCCAGAAACCCGTCGCCAGACCGGCG
>JAOPWF010000303.1 GCA_025965815.1 Mycobacterium sp. | reverse complement strand
TCAGCTGCGATGTTCCATGCATTTACTGTCCGGTCCTATAGTTCCAGTTCTAATAGTTCCATCTGACGGACGGGCACCCGAAATCGATGATCGAGCGTCCCGCCGCCCGCTACGGGCGGCAGCGACTGCCGCGCCGCACGCGCCGTTGGACGGTGATTTCCCTGACGCTGCTGATTCTGGCGGCTGGCGTGGCGATCGCCGTCGTCGGCTTCCAGCGGCTCGGTGGCGGCGACGTACAGGGCACCCTCGGCGGCTATCAACTGGTCGACAACGAGACGGTGTCGATCACCATCAGCGTCACCCGGTCCGACCCGTCCCGACCGGTGGTCTGCATCGTGCGGGCAAAGGCGATGGACGGCAGCGAGACGGGCCGCCGCGAGGTGCTGGTGCCGCCGTCCCAGGCGAAAACGGTCCAGGTAACGACGCTGGTGAAGTCGACGAGGCCGCCGGTGGTGGGCGATGTCTACGGTTGCGGGACCGACGTGCCGTCATACTTGATTGGCACCTAGCGTTGCCGGGTACAAGCAACGTTTGAACAAACGCCGAACTGCGAATACATGAAAATCCGCTGACCTGGCGGTGGTACCATGGTTCGATACACGGTTCCTGCTGGGGCCGTGTATTGCTGCTTTTGCGAGCCGATTGATGGCCTGCGAAAACGGCGATACAGGCGGGGTGACCGCGCCCGGCAGCGAAACGAAAAGAGACTGCCCACGCGACAGCGCGAGGTAACGATATGAGGAGCGCGACGAGATGACCGACACTCAGGTGACCTGGCTGACCCAGGAATCACATGACCGGCTCAAAGCGGAGCTCGACCAGCTGATTGCCAACCGGCCGATCATCGCCGCCGAGATCAACGACCGACGCGAAGAAGGCGACCTGCGCGAGAACGGCGGCTACCACGCCGCCCGCGAGGAGCAGGGCCAGCAGGAGGCCCGCATCCGCCAGCTGCAGGAGCTGCTGAACAACGCCAAGGTCGGCGAGTCCCCCAAGCAGTCCGGTGTGGCGCTGCCCGGTTCGGTTGTCAAGGTGTACTACGACGGCAACGAGTCCGATACCGAGACCTTCCTGATCGCCACCCGCCAGGAGGGCGTCAGCGACGGCAAGCTCGAGGTCTACTCCCCGAACTCGCCGCTGGGCGGCGCGCTGCTGGACGCCAAGGTGGGCGAGACTCGCACCTACACCGTGCCGAACGGCAACACCGTGAAGGTGACGTTGGTCAGCGCGGAGCCCTACCACTCCTAGCCGCGACCGCTCGCCCCCGCGCGCCTGAGTGCGCGCGGACGGCATGGGCCGGATTACAGTCCGCTCATGGCGCAGATCGCCGAGGATCTCTTTCTTCTGCTGCTGGACAATGCGTCCGCGCGTCCCGGTCTGGACCGTGCACGCCGCGAGCGGGTGCTGTCGGCCGCCGTGCTGCTGGACCTTGCGTATGCCTGCCGCATCCGGCCTGCGGTGGCCGGCGAGTCCGTGGAGTTGGGCCGTCTGGTGGCGCTGGTCGGACCCGAGCCGGTTGATCCGGTGGTCGAGCCCGCCCTGCGGATGCTGCTGCGAGAGCCGCTGACTCCGGCGGCCGCGGTCGCCAAGCTGCGCCCCAGCACCGAGAACAACCTGATCCACCATCTGGAGCGGACCGGCCAGATACGACGTATCCGACTGCGCGGTAAGCGGTTCAGCAAACCAGACGCGTGGCCGCTAACCGACCGGACCAGGGTGACGCAGGCGCGCTCGGCACTGTTGTCCGCGTTGTTCGACCGCCGGTCCCCGCAACCGGCGACGGCGGCGATCATCTCGGTGTTGCACGCCGTGGACGGGCTGGGCGCGCTGCTGAGCCTGAATGACCGCGGCTGGGCCTGGGTCCACGACCGGGCCAGCGAAATCGCTACTGGCAGTTGGGTGGACGAGTCGGACTATGCGCTGCCGGCGGTCAATCTGGCGGTCACCACGTCGGCCGTCCGGCCGGCGCTAATGTAGCGCCTGCTCCAGATCGCCCAGCAGGTCGGCGGCGTCCTCGATGCCGACCGACAACCGGACTAGATCGTCGGGCACCTCGAGCTGTGAGCCGGCCGTCGAGGCGTGCGTCATCGCACCGGGATGCTCGATGAGCGATTCCACCCCGCCCAGCGACTCGGCGAGGATGAAAACCTCGGTCCGGGCGCACAAGTCGCGCGCGGCCTGAATTCCGCCCCGTAGCCGCACCGACACCATTCCGCCGAACGCGCTCATCTGGCGGGCCGCGACGGTGTGCCCGGGGTGACTCGGCATCCCCGGATAGAGCACTGTGCTGATCGCGGGATGGCCGTCGAGGAATTCGGCGACCAGGGCGGCGTTCTCGCTGTGCCGCTGCATACGCAGCACGAGTGTCTTGAGTCCCCGCATGGTCAGGTAAGCGTCGAACGGGCTGGGCACCGCGCCGGCCCCGTTCTGCAGGAACGCGAACGCCGCATCGAGTTCTTCGTCATTGGTGAGCAGCGCACCGCCGACCACGTCGGAGTGTCCGCCGATGTACTTGGTCGTCGAATGCAGCACGATGTCGGCGCCCAGCGTGAGCGGCCGCTGCAGGGCGGGGGATGCAAACGTGTTGTCCACCAGCAGTTTCACCGACCGCTCGGTGGCGAGCTGGGCGATCGCGGCGATGTCCGCGATCGACAGCAACGGATTG
>JAOPWF010000297.1 GCA_025965815.1 Mycobacterium sp. | reverse complement strand
CTCTTTGTCCAGCGTCGCGCGGCTCACCGGGCCGACGGTACCTGGTCATCCCCTGGTCGCTCCGCTGCTTGCCCGCCGAAGAACTTCTCTAATCGGGGAATGGGTAACCCGTCCTTGGGCTTGAATCCGGGGGACGAGCGAGTGGAAGGTTGACCTATGAGCGAAAAAGTCTGGTTCATCACCGGTACATCCCGCGGCTTCGGCCGGGAGTGGGCAATTGCGGCGCTGGAGCGCGGCGACAAGGTCGCGGCGACCGCGCGTGACACCTCGACCTTGGAGGACCTGTCGGAGAAGTACGGCGACGCGCTGCTGCCGATCCGGCTGGACGTCACCGATCGTGCCGCGGACTTCGCCGCCGTCGCACAGGCCCACGACCACTTCGGGCGCCTCGACATCGTCGTCAACAACGCCGGCTACGGGCAGTTCGGCTTCATCGAGGAACTCTCCGAGCAGGAAGCCCGCGACCAGATCGAGACGAACGTGTTCGGCGCGCTGTGGATCACCCAGGCCGCACTGCCGTACCTGCGCGCCCAGCGCAGCGGGCACATCCTTCAGGTGTCCTCGATCGGTGGCATCAGCGCGTTCCAGAACGTCGGCATCTACCACGCCTCGAAGTGGGCGCTGGAAGGCTTCTCGCAGGCGCTGGCGCAGGAAGTGGCGCCGTTCGGCGTCCACGTCACCTTGATCGAACCCGGCGGCTTCGACACCGACTGGGGCGGATCGTCCGCGAAGCACGCCGCCGAACTCCCCGACTACGCCGACGTCCATAAGGCGGCCGCGGAAGCGCGGAGCAAGCGGATGTCGACCCCAGGTGATCCCCGTGCTTCCGCGTCGGCGGTGCTGAAGATCGTCGACGCCGAGAATCCGCCGCTGCGGGTCTTTTTCGGCTCCCGACCGCTGCAGATCGCCAAGGCGGACTACGAGAGCCGGCTCAAGACCTGGGAAGAGTGGCAGCCGGTCGCGGAGGAAGCGCAGGGCTAGGCTGTCAGGCTGGTGCGACCGGGCGTGGTGCCACGCACCGCGTCGTAGTGGCCGAGCAGTTCGTCGCAGATGGCGGCCCAGGTCCGGCCGAGCACGCTGCGCCGGGCGGCCTGCGAGTAGCGCGGTCGCTCGGCGAGCAGGTGCGCGACGGCGTCGGGCAGCTGCGCCTCGAATTTGTCGACGGCCAGCAGCAGTCCAGTCCGGTACGGCGCGACCAGGTCTCGTGGTCCGCCAGCGTCCGGCGCCACTACCGGCACGCCCGAGGCCATCGCCTCCTGAACCGCCTGGCAGAACGTCTCGTGCTCGCCGGGGTGAACGAAGACGTCCATGCTGGCGTACGCCGCGGACAGCTCCTCGCCGTACAGGGCGCCGGTGAAAACCGCGTTGGGCAGCGCGGATTCGAGCTTCGACCGGTCGATTCCATCACCCACGATGACGAGTTGGGCGTCGTCGCGCCGACTCAGCGCCCTCAGCCGCTCGACATGCTTTTCGGGTGCGAGCCGCCCCACGAAGCCGACGACGGGTTTGCCGTCAGGTGACCAACGCCGCCGCAGCTGCTCATCACGGGCCGACGGCGCGAACCCGGTGATGTCGACACCACGAGCCCAGCGGTGCACGCGTGGTATCCGATGCGCCGCAAGGTTTTCCATCGCTGACGTGGACGGTGCCAGGGTCCGGTCTGCGCGCGAATGCAGGTGTCGGGTCCACGCCCACGCGGCCCGCGACGCCACACCGACGCCGTAGCTCTGCGCGAAACCCGCTATGTCGGTTTGGAACACGGCCACCGTCGGAACCCCGAGGTAGCGGGCGGCGTGTAAGCCGCCGTAGCCCAGGAGCGCCGGCGACGCGAGGTGCACTACGTCCGGGTCAAAACCCCTCAAAACCGCCACCATTCGCGGCCGAGGTACCCCCAGTGGCAGTGACGTCACCTTGGGGAACATCCGCGACGGCACCCGGTGCACCCGGACGCCGTCGTGAATGCGTTCGGCCCGTGGCTGACCCCGCGGGGCATCCGGCGCGATGACGAGGACTTCGTGACCGGTGCGGCGGAGATGCTCGATCACCCGAAGCACTGAGTTGGTGACACCGTTGACATTCGGGAGGAAGGATTCTGCGACGATTGCAACGCGCACAACCAGATCGTGCCAGCAAGCCCTTTCCGGAAGGTTGCGCGAAGGCATACGACACACGAAAACCAGGTATTCTGCGACGCACGAGAAGGGTGTTTGACATGGGAGTTTCGCGTGGCGTGCTGGCGTTGCTCGTCGGAATGCTGATCCTGTGCACTGGATGCACCCGCGCGATCGCCGGCATGGCACAGCCCGATCCGCGCAAGCCGGGCACAACGGTGAGCGATGATGGCTTCGGCATCCGGGCAACTGGTGGTCACCTACCGGCCGATGACCTTTCTCGACGAAAAGTCCGACGGGTACTCGGCCCGGGTCAGCAAAGCGCTCTTCGTGGCCGCCGGTCCCGAGACGTCGTCGGCCGCCTTCCAGGAATTCGTCGAGATGGCCCGTGACAGCGGTGTCCCGCTCGAGGTCGTCGGGCGGGACTCAGCCAGAGACTCCGCCGTCGACACCGAGGAAATGGGGTTGGCGAACTTCGATAGCCTGATGGACGTGAACCCGTTCAATCCCGGCACCCCAACGGTTTACGACATCACTCAAAAGGACGTCGTCGAAATCCAGCGGCCCGACTGGTTGGATCAGCTGGTGGAAGCCGCGTAGGCGTCGATCCGCTTCTCGATATAGGCGAGGCCGGCCAGAGCGGCTGCGGCGACGAGCCAGCCGACCACGGCGATGGACCCCGCCGGAATGATCGCCAGCGCGGCGTTGCGGTCCTGAACCCGTACCAGATCGGGATTGTTCTTGTCGTATTCGACGTAAATCCGCATCCCGGTGTCCAATTCGGACGGGTACAGCACGCCCAGCTCGGGACGGTAGGTAACCCGGTCGGGGGTGACGAACTCGATGGTGGAGCGCCGCGGTCCGGCGTCGAGCACCTCGGCGGCCGCCACGCCCATGTGGCGTTCAATCTGCCGGTCGTTGCGCCACGCCCCCAGCACCAGCAGCAGCGACTGCAGCGTCACCAGGCAGGCCACGACCAGCACACCGATCCGCACCCGCCGCACGATGCGGCCGCCGCGCGTGGTGGCAGCCACACCGCCCGGACCGTGAATCAGTACTTCCCACTGCGCTTTCGGTGACAACATGACGTTATAGCGCGGCCTTGATCGACGCGTGCAACGCCCGCAAGGACGACCGGTCCGCCTTGACCTCGAGCACCCGCATCCCGTCGAACGGCTCGTTCAGCGCGGCGCCCAGTTGGTCGACCTCAACCTGGTGGGAGTCGACGTGGTAGGCGCGGCACAACGCGCCGACATCGACGTCGTGCGGAGTGCCGAAGATGCGGGAGGACACGTCGGAGAACCGGGGGTCGCCCTGTTCGAGCAGCTCGAAGATGCCACCGCCGTTGTCGTTGGACACCACGATCGTCAACTGTCGAGGCGTCGGCTCGGTGGGACCGATCAGCAACCCCGAGCTGTCATGCACGAAGGTCAGGTCGCCGATCAACGCGACGGTGCGGGGTCGGATGTCGCCGCCGGCGCGGCTCCGGCCACCCGTTCGGTCGTGGGCCAGGGCCGCACCGATCGCAGTGGACACCGTCCCATCGATACCGGCGACGCCGCGATTGGACCGCACCCGGATGCCTTCGGTGTTCAGGCCGACCAGCGCGGCGTCGCGGACCGGGTTCGATGCGCCCAGAACCAGCTGGTCGCCGTCGCGAAGCCCCTCGGCAACGGCGGCGGCGACATGCAGGCCGGTGGTCAGCGGGTGCGCGGCGAGCTGGGTGCGCACCGCGTCCATGGCACGCCGGTTGACCTCCGCGCAGCGGTGCAGCCAGCCCGGGTTCGGTGTCCCGGAGGTGACGGCGCGGGTGCCGGTGGCCTGCGAGTTTCCGGAGACGTCGGGCCAGCGCGGGCCGGTAGTCAGCGCGTAGACCGGCAGGGACGGATCGGCAAGCAGCGACGAGACCGGGCGGTGCAGCGTGGGCCGGCCGAGCATGATCACCTGCTGCGGGCGCAGCAGCGGTAGTGCCAGCGGATGCACCGGCACCGGGGCGTGCGGCGCCGTCGGCTCGGCCACGGTCGGCAACCCCGCCAGGTTGGTGTGCACGCCGGCGCCGTGCCCGGCGACGACAACGGTGTCCGGTGTCACGTCGATATCAAGCGGCTGGTCGAAGCTTACCGGTGGGGTGTAGGTCCACGGCTTGCCGTCCGGGCGCCCCTGCGGGATGCGGGCGGCCGCGGAATCCGGCTCCCGGTCGGGTACCAACGGCTCACGCAGCGGGATGTCGAACTGCACCGGGCCCGCGTTGGCGGTGCGAAACCCCTTGGCCGCGACCAACACCCGGCACGTCGCCGAGCGCCACTGCGCGTTGAGCGATGGCATCTTCTCCGGCGCGTCCTCGGCCAGGCCGAGGCTGATGTTGGCCCGCACCTGGGTGCCGAAGTAGCCGAGCTGCTCCATGGTCTGGTTCGCACCGGTGCCGAGCAGCTCGTAGGGCCGGTTGGCCGACAGCACGATCAGCGGCACCCGGGCGTAGTTGGCCTCCACCACCGCGGGACCCAGGTTGGCCACCGCGGTACCCGAGGTCATCGCCACGCAGACGGGCGCGCCCGCGGCGATCGCCAGCCCGATCGCCAGGTATCCGGCGGTGCGCTCGTCGATGCGCACATGCAGCCGCAGCCGGCCCGCACGGTCGGCGTCCTGCAGCGCGAACGCCAGCGGGGCGTTGCGGGAGCCGGGGCACAGCACGACGTCGCGAACGCCGCCGCGAATCAGTTCGTCGACGACGACGCGCGCCTGGGCCGTCGATGGGTTCACCATTACAGCGTGTCACACCCCATCAGGGCCGGGCTTCAGCGAAGAACTCCAGCGCAGCGGCGTTCACGGCCTGCGGCCGTTCGATGAACCCGAGGTGGCCGGCATCGGGAATCTCCAGGTAGCGGGCGTTCGGGATGGCGTGGGCGACCTCGCGGCCCAGATGCGACGGCAGCACCACATCGTCGGCGAAACCCATCACCAGGGCCGGCGCGGTAATACTTCGGTAAGCCGGTAGCCGGTTGCTCTCCGGGACGATGTCGAGTTGGCGGCGCAGTCCCGGTGTCGGCTTCGTCGGCCACGTGGTGAACATGTGAATCCAGTCGGTCACCGTCCGGTCGTCGTTGAGCGTCTTCGGTGAAAAATTCTCGAGTAGACGCACTTTGGCGTCATATTCGGCGGGTAGCTGGGCGCCGGATTCGGCGAGTTGGCGGTCGGCGGTGCGGAAGAAATCACGGGTGCGGTCGTGGCGGCCGCGGGTGGCCATCAGCACGGCCGCAGTCACCAGATCCGGGCGGGCCAGCATCAGTTCCTGGGCGATGAACGACCCCATCGACACCGCCACGAGGCGGGCCGGACCGGCGTCGAGCATCTCGATCAGCGCCGCGGTGTCGGCGACCATCTGCTCGGTGGTGAACCCGTCGGCCGACTCGGTGGCACCCACACCGCGGTTGTCGAAGGTGATGACGCGGTAGCCTGCGGCGACGAAGGCCGGCACCTGGTACAGATGCCAGGTCCGTCCGGCGCCGCCGCGACCGGCGATGAACAGCACGGGCTCACCGGCGCCGCGCTCGTCGTAGGCCAGGTTGATCACCCGGCCGACGGTACCGCGACGTCGCGGTGCCGACGACGGCGACGGTTGCGGGCCGCGCGCAGCGCCTGCTCCCACAACAGCAGCGTGGTCGCCTTGAGCTGGGCGGGTTTGACCAGGTCCTTGCCCAATATCGCGGTCGCGGCCGCCTTGGTCGCTGCCGACGCCTTCGACAGATGACCGGAGTCGAACGGCGGCTGCGGGTCGTATTCGATGACCAGTTGCACCGCCTTGGCGCGGGCCTCACCACCGATCTGGCCGGCCAGCCACATCGCCAGGTCGATGCCGGCCGAGACGCCGGCACCCGTGACGATGTCACCTTCCTGGACGATGCGCTCGTCGCCGACCGGGATGGCGCCGAAGGCTTTCAATGCGGTCACGGCCGCCCAGTGCGATGTCGCCCGCTTGCCGTCCAGCAGGCCCGCGGCGGCCAGGATGACCGAACCGGAGCACACCGACGTCGTCCAGGTCGCGGTCTGGTGAGCCTGGCGCAGCCAGTCCAGCAGCTTCTGGTCGCGGGCGTGCTCGAAGGTCGTCATACCTCCCGGCACCAGGATCACGTCTGGCGACGGTGTCTCGGCGAACGAATGCGTGGCCCCGACCACCAGCACACCGGAGTCCGCGGTGATCGGCCCGGGCTCGTGCCACAAGAAGCGGACCTCGGCGTCGGGCAGGTTGCGCAGCACCTCGTAGGGCCCGATGAAGTCCAGGGCGGTGTAGCCGGGATACAACACGATCGCGATCTGTGTCATCTTGCGCTCCTTGGTGATGCTGTGCGTGCCGCCCGGCGCGGCCTCAATCGCCTCCTGCACCTCGCGGATCGGCGGGCGTGCCGTGTGACGGCTTGGATCCAGCCGATGAACTCGGGGTTTTCCCGCAGCGCGTCGACCCCGGCGCCGCCGGGCAGCACCACTGTGTCGACGGGCTGAGTCGGGTCGGGCAGTGGCGACGTGACGAAGGACAGCCCCGTTCCGGTGTCCACCGACCGGCCGTCCACCGACGCCGGCACCGGCTCGTACCCGTCGGCCCCGCGGTCGTCCGCCGCCAGGCACAACGACACGGCGGTGAACACCTCGAACGGCCCGACCAGATCGAGCGCCTGGACGCCGGGAAACCCGACTACCACGACCGATCGCGTCATGGGTCCAGTGTTGGCGCCCGGACACCGTGTCGTCTACGCCGTGCACCCCACAGATCAGGACAACAGCCGATAACAGGCCCTGATGCGGTCGATCCACCACTGCCTGCGCTCGGGCGGCGCCGCGAGGGCGTGCAGCCTGGTCGGGTCGGGTGTCACCACCGCGACCGGCAGGTAGCCGTCGACGGGAGCGGGCACGTCGGCGACGTCCTCGACGAACAGCCGTCCGGTGCCCAGGCCGCAGGCGTGGTCCAGGCGCGGCAGTGCCGCCGCGGCGAGCAATCCCCTACCGATCCCGACCGCCGAATCCAGCGCGCTGGATACCACGATCGGGATATCGATCTGGGCTGCGATGTCGAGCAGCTGATACACGCCGCCGAGCGGCGCGACCTTCACCACCGCGATGTCGGCGGCCTTCATCCGGACGACGCGCAGCGGGTCGTCCGCCTTGCGGATGCTCTCGTCAGCGGCGATAGGTACGTCCACCCGCCGGCGCAGCTCGGCCAGTTCGTCGACCGTGGCGCAGGGCTGTTCGAGGTACTCTAACGGGCCGCCCGCGGTCAGCGCTCGGGCCGCGTCGACGGCCTGCGCGACGCTCCAGCCGCCGTTGGCGTCGACCCGCACCGTCGGCACGTGTTCACGTACCGCGTCGACGCGGGCCACGTCGTCGGCCAGCGACTGTCCGGGTTCGGCGACCTTCACCTTCGCGGTGCGGGCACCCGGAAAGCGGGCCAGCAGTTCGGGCACCGCGGCGGCGTCGACGGCCGGAACGGTGGCGTTGACGGGGATGCGGTCGCGGCGGGTCGCAGGCGGCTGCCGGTAGGCCGATTCGACGGCCGACGCCAGCCAGGCCGCCGCCTCCGCCGGCCCGTATTCGAGGAATGCGCCGAACTCGCCCCACCCGGCCGGGCCGTCGATCAGCGCCAGCTCGCGGGTGGTGATGCCGCGGAAGCGCACCCGCATCGGCAGCGCCACGACGTGCAGCCGATCGAGGAGGTCCTCCAGCGGTGGCGCCACCGCTCCATGGTGTCAGTCTCCCGCAACCCCCGCGAGCAGACGCGGAATCGCACAGAATGCGCAGCTCAGATGCGATTCTGCGTCTGCTCGCCAGGGGAGGTGCCCCCAGCCCGCCAGGGAGGTCAAACTTTTTCGGTCACCGTGTCGATTTGGCGGGGTGTCGTTCGACGTGTCATCGAGGGCACGATGGACGCGCCCCTTCCCAACACTCAGAAGGAGACGACGATGCGTTACATGCTGATCATGCGGTCCACCCCGGAAGCCGAGGCAGCCGCGAAGGACATCCCGTTCGAGGAGATCATCAACGCGATGGGCCGCTTCAACGAGGAGATGATGAAGGCCGGTGTGCTGCTGGCCGGTGAAGGCCTCGCCGGACCGGAGGAGGGGTTCGTCGTCGACTTCAGCGCCGACCCGCCGGTGGTCACCGACGGCCCGTACACCGAGGCCAAGGAGCTGTTCAACGGCTTCTGGATCCTGGGGGTCTCGTCGAAGGAAGAGGCCAAGCAGTGGGCGCAGAAGGCGCCGTTGGGGCCTGGCGTCAAGCTCGAGGTACGCCGGGTGACCGAGACCGAAGACTTCCCGCAGGACAACGAATACATCCAGAAGGAAGCCCAGTGGCGCGCAGACCTGGAGGCCAAGAAAAGCTGACGCACGCTCCGGCACGCCCGGTCCCTGACGGAGAGGCTGAGCTCTCCGTCAGGGATTGGAGCCGGCGGGTCTATTCAGATCCGCCTCCTGCGCACCGTTGCACGAATTGCTCAGAAGAACGTTGAGGTCTGGGTGCTTGTGCCGTTGTCGCAGCTGATGGTGACATTCCAGTTCACGAAATTGCGCTTCATCGAACGTTCTCCTCTTGTTGCACCCAAAATTGGGTGAGTGCGGTCAAGAGGACGGTAGCCACAGCCCGCAAAGGACACGTGAGTAGCGCACTACTCGAATTCGCGATCAAAGAAATTGCCCATAACGTAAATAGGTACGCTGCCGGCTTATTACATCTCGTGGATACGCCGTATTACGTTTGGCGGATATGCAGCCTCCGAGCCCCGCGAGCGGACCTGAATCGACCGATGGCCGAACTCAGTTCTGTAACACGTTCTAGTCTTAGCGGCATGACGGTCGAGTTGCTGCGTACCCCCATTCATTCCGGTCACCTGCTCGCGGGCGCGCTCAAGCGCCACAAGGACAAGCCGGTGCTGTTCCTCGGTGACACCACGCTGACCGGCGGCCAACTCGCCGACCGCATCAGCCAGTACATCCAGGCGTTCGAAGCGCTGGGAGCGGGCACCGGCACCGCCGTCGGACTGCTCTCGCTGAACCGGCCCGAGGTGCTGATGATCGTGGGCGCCGGACAGACCCAGGGCTATCGGCGCACCGCGCTACACCCGCTCGGATCACTCGACGATCACGCCTACGTGCTCTCCGATGCGGGGGTCACCTCGCTGGTCATCGATCCGAACCCGATGTTCGTCGAGCGGGCGTTAGGCCTGCTGGACCGTGTCGACTCGCTTAAGCAGATCCTCACCATCGGCCCGGTCCCCGAGGCGCTCGCCGACGTGGCCAGGGACCTCAACGCCGAAGCCGCCAAATACCAGCCACGACCGCTGGTCGCCGCGGAACTGGCGCCGGATCACATCACCGGGCTGACCTACACCGGCGGGACGACCGGCAAGCCGAAGGGCGTGATCATGACCGCCGGGGCCACGACCACGATGACGTCGATCCAGTTGGCTGAGTGGGAGTGGCCCGAGAACCCGCGGTTCCTGATGTGCACACCGCTGTCGCACGCCGGGGCGGCCTTCTTCAGCCCGACCGTGATCAAGGGCGGCGAGATGATCGTGCTCGGCAAGTTCGACCCGGGCGAGGTCCTGAGAATAATTGAGGAGCAACGGATCACCGCGACAATGCTGGTGCCGTCGATGCTGTACGCGCTGATGGACCACCCGGATTCGCGCACCCGGGACCTGTCGACGCTGGAGACGGTCTACTACGGCGCGTCAGCGATCAACCCGGTTCAGCTGGCCGAGGCCATCCGCCGGTTCGGCCCGATCTTCGCCCAGTACTACGGGCAGTCCGAGGCGCCGATGGCCATCACGTACCTGGCCAAGGTTGACCACGACGAGAAGCGGCTGACATCATGCGGGCGCCCGACGCTGTTCGCCCGCTGCGCGCTGCTCGGCGAGGACGGCAAGCCGGTGCAGCAGGGCGAGCCCGGCGAGATCTGCGTCAGCGGGCCACTGCTTGCCGGCGGCTACTGGAACCTGCCGGAGGCGACCGCCGATACTTTCTCCGGCGGCTGGCTGCATACCGGCGATATTGCCCGCGAAGACGAGGACGGCTTCTGGTTCATCGTCGACCGGGTCAAAGACATGATCGTCACCGGCGGATTCAACGTGTTCCCCCGTGAGGTGGAGGACGTGATCGCCGAGCACCCGGCCGTCGCGCAGGTGTGCGTCGTCGGTACCCCCGACGAGAAATGGGGTGAGGCCGTCACCGCCGTGGTGGTGCTGCGCTCCGATGCGATTGACGACGATGCCGTCGCGACGATGACGTCGGAGATCCAGGCCGCGGTCAAGGAGCGGAAGGGCTCGGTGCAGTCGCCCAAGCAGGTCGTCGTGGTCGACGCACTACCGCTGACCGGGCTCGGCAAGCCGGACAAGAAGGCCGTGCGCGCCAAGTTCTGGGAAGGTGCGGGCCGCAGTGTGGGTTAGCGCTGCTTGAGCTTGCGCCAACCGCCCGCGCGGTCGTTGGCGATGATCTGGCGGAACATCGCGGTCAGTGCGGCAGCGTTGACGGTGTCATCGCGGTAGATCGCGACGGTGCGGGCGGTCTTGTTGTCGTGGCCGCCGGTGATGATGCCGTCCGGTTCGGGCACGATGCCACCGTCGTAGAGGAACACGTTGACGTGGTCCTTGGTGGCCAGCAGCGCGCAGACGTTGCCGTCGAGCACGAAGTACGGCTGCACCGTCCGCTTGATCGTCTCGGCTACCTCGGAGTCGGCGGCGTGCACCAGGTCGCGGACCTCTCGGCAGATCCGCTGCTGCCAGTCCGGCAGGGGGTCGATGTACGCGTCGACTCTGGGGTCCTTCAGGTAGTCCACACCCCGAGGATCACACGCGTCCCATCCGTCGCGGGACGG
>JAOPWF010000037.1 GCA_025965815.1 Mycobacterium sp. | reverse complement strand
ACGCTGACCTCGACCGACTGCTGGCCACCGTCGAGCAGGAGCGCGAGGCCGCCGAACGGCTCAGCCGCCTGCTGGAACAGGCCCTGTTCGCCGCCCGATCCCGGGTTCGGGCGGTGTCGGACTACATCGACACCCGCCGCGGCAGCGTCGGGCCTGAGGCCCGCACCCGACTGTCGGAGGCCGCCCGTCAGATCGAGGCCGCGGAGGCCACGCGGGATTCCAACCCGAGTGGCGCGATCGCGCATGCCAACGGCGCCGCGATGCTGGCCGCGCAGGCGCAATCGCTGGCCAACGCCGACGTGCAGGCCGCACAGCGCTCCTACACCGGCCGCGGCGGCGGTGGTGGTCGTGGTGGTGGTGGTGGCTCCACTATGGGTGCGGTGATCGGCGGCATCGTGATCGGCAACATCTTGAGCGGTGCCTTGCGCGGCGGGTTCGGCGGCGGATTCGGTGGCGACTGGAGCCCGGGCTCATTCGGAGGTTCGGGAGGCTCGGGGGGCGGCGGCTTCAGCGGCGGCGGCGGCCGGTTCTAGTCCGGCGGGTCTACGGCTCGCGCAGGAAGACGACACCGTCGGTGCGCCGGCCATCTCCATGGGTGCGTCGAACCCGTAGAACCGCAGTCCGTCTAACGCTCCGCGGTTGCGGTTCCACGCCCTCATCCATCGACGAGCTCACGGTTGGCCGCGGACTCGCCGAATCCGTGGCTGCAGCCGGTACGCATCACGTCGTCCAGCGCGACGGCCAGCCCGTCGTCCCCGGCGAAGGCCCAGCCGACGTCCTGAAGCTCAGGACGAGCGCCAACTACGTGCCCTTCAGCCTGAGGGCGAGGTAGTCGCTGACGGCGTCGATGGCGACGCGTTCCTGCGTCATGGCATCGCGCTCGCGGACGGTGACGGCCTGGTCGTCCAGGGAATCGAAATCCAGCGTCACGCAGAACGGCGTGCCGATCTCGTCCTGTCGCCGGTAGCGCCGCCCGATCGCGCCCGCGTCGTCGAATTCGACGTTCCACGACTTGCGCAGATCGGCGGCCAGGTCCCTGGCCTTGGGGCTGAGGTCGGCGTGCCGGGACAACGGCAATACCGCCGCCTTGACCGGTGCCAGCCGCGGATCCAGCCGCAACACCGTGCGCTTGTCCACCCCGCCCTTGGCGTTGGGTGCCTCGTCCTCGGTGTAGGCGTCGACCAGGAAGGCCATGAACGAGCGGGTCAGCCCGGCCGCGGGTTCGATGACATACGGCACGTAACGGGTGTCGGTCGCCTGGTCGAAGAACGACAGCTCGGTTCCCGAATGCTTGGCGTGCGTAGACAAGTCGAAGTCGGTGCGGTTGGCGACGCCTTCCAGCTCACCCCACGGGTTGCCCTGGAAGCCGAACTTGTACTCGATGTCGACGGTGCGATCGGAGTAGTGCGAGAGCTTGTCCTTGGGGTGCTCGAACAGCCGCAGGTTCTCGGGGTTGATGCCGAGATCGGTGTACCACTGCAGCCGGGTGTCGATCCAGTACTGGTGCCATTCCGGCGCGGTCGACGGCTCGACGAAGAACTCCATCTCCATCTGCTCGAACTCGCGGGTCCGGAAGATGAAGTTGCCCGGGGTGATCTCGTTGCGGAAGCTCTTGCCGATCTGGGCGATGCCGAACGGCGGATTGCGGCGTGACGTGGTCAACACGTTGGCGAAGTTGACGAAGATCCCCTGAGCGGTCTCCGGGCGCAGATAGTGCAGCCCTTCTTCGGTTTCGATGGGCCCGAGGTGGGTCTTGAGCATCATGTTGAAGTCCCGCGGCTCGGTCCACTGGCCCGGCTCGCCGGTCTCGGGGTCCCGGATATCGGCCAGGCCGTTGGCCGGCGGGTGGCCGTGCTTGGCCTCATACGCCTCGATCAGATGGTCTGCGCGGTAGCGCTTGTGGGTGATCAGCGACTCGACCAGCGGATCGTGGAACACCTCGACATGGCCGGAGGCCACCCACACCGCACGGGGCAGGATGATGGAGGAATCCAGGCCGACGACGTCATCGCGGCCGGTGACGACCGTCCGCCACCACTGCCGCTTGATGTTCTCCTTGAGCTCCACGCCCAGCGGTCCATAGTCCCACGCCGATTTTGTGCCGCCGTAGATCTCGCCGGACGGGTACACCAGGCCGCGGCGCTTGGCCAGGTTGGCGACGGTATCAATGATGGAGGCCACGAGGACACAGCGTAGCGACCGGTGGAGACGCCTTTGACATGCGTCATCGTGCATGTCAGGGTGGAGGCAATTGGAAATCGTTTCCAATAGCCGTCAAAACGCCGAGCCGGCACCGAGGAGTCCATGCCCAGCACTGCCGCCACCGAGCACGTCGCCGACGGTCTACCGGCCACCGCTGCGGAGCATCGGCACGGCGGTGCGGCGCCGGAGCTGCCGCCCAGGGAAGTGCTCGACACCGCAGGAGACCTGCTGCGTGCCCTGGCCGCTCCGGTCCGGATCGGGATCGTGTTGCAGCTACGCGAGTCGTCGCGCTGCGTGCACGAACTGGTCGACGCCCTCGGAGTGCCACAGCCGCTGGTCAGCCAACACCTGCGGATCCTCAAGGCGGCGGGTGTGGTGGCCGGCGAGCGTTCGGGCCGAGAGGTGCTCTACCGCCTGGTGGATCACCATCTGACGCACATCGTCGTCGCGGCGGTGACCCACGCCGGGGAGGACGCCACATGACCGCCGGCTCGGGTTTGCGCTCGACCCGCCAGCGCGCGGCGATCTCGGCGTTGTTGGAGAACCTGGACGAGTTCCGTTCGGCACAAGAGCTGCACGACGAACTGCGCCGGCGCGGCGAGGGTATCGGCCTGACCACCGTCTACCGCACCCTGCAGTCGATGGCGGCGTCCGGCCTCGTCGACACACTGCGGACGGACACCGGAGAATCGGTGTACCGGCGCTGCTCGCAGCATCACCACCACCACCTGGTGTGCCGCAGCTGCGGTTCCACGGTGGAGGTCCAGGGCCGCCAGGTGGAAGCCTGGGCCGCCGAGGTGGCGCGTGAGCACGGCTTCTCCGATGTCAGCCACACCATCGAGATGTTCGGCCTGTGCGCCGACTGCGTGGAGAAGATCGACTCAGGCGACTAGCGCGCGACGCACATCGGCGCCGGTGCCCAGCACCATCAGGAGCAGGGTGCGCAGCGCGTCATCGGGCAACCCGGCGGCGGGAAAGTTGTAGCGCAGCATGACGTCGGCGGTCTCATCGTCCTTCTCCACCAGCGAGACGGTGCCCAAGAGTGTCTGGTAAGCGTGGGCGCCGACGCGGGCCCGGATGTCGTTCTCCAGCGGCAGATCCCAGGCCAACATCTGCGTCAGCGACACCAGATCGAGGTCCTCGGCGATGCTCACCACCCGCAGCGAGGCGAAGGTGTCGTCATAGTGCACCGTCACCGAGCCGTCGTCTTCGTCCTGGACGGGAACCAGGTCGCCGAGAACGGTGGAAAGCCGTTCCCGGAGGGGGGCCATCAGGCTCTGCCGAAGCGGCGATTGCGGTTGACGTACTCCTGGCACGCCGCCCAGAGGTCGCGGCGGTCGTAGTCGGGCCACAACTTGTCCTGGAAGACGTACTCGGCGTAGGCCGCCTGCCACAGCAGGAAATTGCTCGCCCGCTGCTCCCCCGACGTCCGGATGAACAGGTCGACGTCGGGAATGTCGGAACGGTGCAGGTGCTTGGCGACCGTCGCCTCGGTGATCCGGTCCGGATTCAGTTTGCCCTCGGCGGCCTCGCGCGCGATTTCCTTGGTGGCTTCGGCGATCTCGGAGCGACCGCCGTAATTGACGCAGTAGTTGATCGTGATGACGTCGTTGTTCAGCGTCATGTTCTCGGCGATCTCGAATTCCTTGATGACACTGCGCCACATGCGCGGCCGGGAGCCGACCCAGCGCATCCGGACGCCCATCGCATTGAGGTTCTGCCGTCTGCGACGGACGACCTCCCGGTTGAAGCCCATCAGAAAGCGGACCTCCTCGGTGCTGCGCTTCCAGTTCTCGGTGGAGAAGGCGTACACCGTGAGGTGCTTGATGCCCAGTTCGATCGCGCCGCAGGTGATGTCGATCAGCACCGCCTCGCCCATCTTGTGGCCCTCGGTGCGGTGCAGTCCGCGCTGGGTGGCCCAGCGGCCGTTGCCGTCCATCACGACGGCGACGTGTTTGGGGACCTGGTCGGCCGGAATCTGCGGGGCCGCCTCCTTCGAGGTGTGCTGCGGAGGCCGTCGCGGGCCACCGTCGGGAGCAGGCGGGAGATCCGGGAAGACAACCGGCCAGCTCGATTTGTCCGGGAAGGTGGGATAGTC
>JAOPWF010000258.1 GCA_025965815.1 Mycobacterium sp. | reverse complement strand
GAGCTCGAGGGCAAATCCCGGACCACCATCGACCAGCTCCTGACCATCCCGCTGGCCGACGCGTCGCTGTCCTGGTCTTCCGAGGAGATCCACCAGGAGGTGGACAACAACTGCCAGTCGATCCTCGGTTACGTCGTTCGCTGGATCGACGCCGGTGTCGGCTGCTCGAAGGTTCCCGACATCCACGACGTCGCGCTGATGGAAGACCGCGCCACGCTGCGGATCTCCAGCCAGCTGCTGGCGAACTGGCTGCGCCACGGCGTGATCACGGCCGAGGACGTGCGGGCCAGCCTGGAACGCATGGCGCCGGTGGTGGACCGCCAGAACAGCGGAGACTCGGCGTACCTACCGATGGCGCCGAACTTCGACGACAGCATCGCCTTTGCGGCGGCGGAGGAGCTCATCGTGTCCGGCGCCGCGCAGCCCAACGGCTACACCGAGCCGATCCTGCATCGCCGCAGGCGCGAGGTCAAAGCCCGACACGCCGCACCGCAGGCCACCGGCAACGGTGCCTGAATCGTCTCCGGCAAGCCCGGCGGAACATTGACTAGACTTCGTCCGGAGTTGGTAACAGGCCAGCGCTGACCGGTCGAAGGAGAGGGTGCACGAACAGGCATGGGTAGGCACAGCGTTCCCAGGCCCGAGGATTCTTCCGGCGAGCCGCCCGAGAACCCCCGTCAGGACCATCCCCAGGACCGGTACAGCCCCGACGACCATTACCCAGCGGACGACTACGGCGACTACGAGGACTCCGACTACGAGGACTCCGACTACACCGACGCCGTGGGAGTGCAGCAGCCCCCCTATCCGCCCGGACCGCCGGAGCCGCCGTTTCGGCCCGCATCACCACCCCCGCCACCCCCGTCGCAACACAACGGCGACTGGGAGGGTGGCGACTGGCAGGGTGGACACCGCAGTAAGAACGGCCGACGTGGCGTCAGCATCGGTGTGATCGCGGCGCTGGTGACCGTGGTGGTGGTGGTCGCTGCCGTGATCCTGTGGCAGTTCTTCGGCAACGCGCTCTCCGACCGCAGCAACGCCGCCTCGGCCCGGTGCGTGGACGGCAACGAGAGCGTCGCGGTCATCGCCGACCCGTCGGTTGCCGACGAGATCGGAAAGCTCGCCAAGCAGTTCAACGACACCGCCAGCCCCGTCGGGGATCGGTGCGTGGCCATCGGTGTCAAACCCGCCGACTCCGACCAAGTCGTCAACGGCTTCATCGGCAGCTGGCCCTCGAACCTCGGCGAGCGGCCTGCGCTGTGGATTCCGGGCAGCTCGGTTTCAACGGCCCGGCTCGAAGCGGCCACCGGGGCCAAAACCGTCAGTGACAGCCGGTCGCTGGTGACCAGCCCTGTCGTGCTGGCCGTCCGTCCCGAACTCAAGGCCGCTCTCGCCCAGCAGAACTGGGGCACGCTACCGGGTCTGCAGACCAACCCCACCTCACTGGACGGGCTCAACCTGCCCGGCTGGGGTTCGCTGCGGCTCGCGCTGCCGCTCAACGACGACAGCGACGCCTCCTATCTCGCCTCGGAAGCGGTGGCCGCCGCGTCCGCTCCGTCCGGCGCGCCGGCCAGCGCGGGCAGCGGCGCGGTCAGCACGCTGATGGCCGGGCAACCGAAACTCGCCGACAAGAACGCCGGTACGGCGATGGACGCGCTGCTCAAAGCGTCCGATCCCGCCGCGAGCCCCGTGCACGCCGTGGTCACCACCGAACAGCAGCTGTTCCAACGCGGCGCATCGTTGCCCGACGCCAAGAACGCCGTCGCCTCCTGGCTGCCGCCCGGACCGACGGCGATGGCCGACTACCCCACGGCGCTGCTCGACGGCTCCTGGCTGTCCGAGGAGCAGAAGTCCGCGGCGAGCGAGTTCGCCCGGTTCCTGCGCAAGCCCGAGCAGCTCACCGAACTGGCCAAGGCCGGCTTCCGCACCGGTGGCGGCAGTCCGCCGGCCAGCGACGTGACCAGCTTCGCGCCGCTGTCCGCACCGCTGTCGGTCGGCGACGAGTCGATGCGGGCCACCCTGGCCAACGCGCTGACGACGCCGATGGCCGGTCCCACCGCCAGCATCATGCTCGATCAGTCGATGACCACGAACGAGGGCGGCCGCAGCAGGCTCGCCAACGTGGTGGCGGCGCTGAACAGCAGGATCGGAGCGTTGGCGCCCAGCGCGGCAGTGGGGCTGACCACGTTCAACGGCACCGAAGGCAGCACGGTGGTGTCGGTCGGCCCACTGAGCGACCCGGTCGGCCCCGAACCCCGTAGCCAGGCCCTGACGAGCAGCCTCAACGACCTGTCGAGCAGCTCCGGCGGTGCGGTGTCGTTCACCACGCTGCGCGCAGTGCTCAATGACGCCGTCAGCAATTTCCGCCCCGGCCAGAGCAATTCAGTGCTGGTGATCACGTCTGGTCCACACACCGACAAGACGCTGGACGGAGCGGGCCTACAGGACATGGTCCGCCAGACCGCGGACCCGAACCGGCCGGTCGCGATCAACGTCATCGACTTCGCCGGCGACCCGGACCGTGCGACCTGGGAAGCGGTGGCCCAACTCAGCGGCGGTACCTACCAGAATCTGGCCACATCGAACTCCCCCGAGTTGACTACCGCCGTTGCGACGTTGCTGGCCTGACGGTCACGACGCATTCAGTACTGTGCGACCCTGTGGTCGCAGCTAAGTCCGGGCTGCATCGACCGGCTGGGTAGGTGGTGCATCCGCTTCCTGCCCACGCGCGTCCTCCGCACACCTCAGTACGGCAGCACCAGAGATTCGTCCGAGTTCAACCAGGTTCTTGAACTGTGCGTTGGTAAGGGACTGACGCAGTGTCGAGTAGCGGGGAAACTTCGGATCCGCGATTGCCCAGCGTTTCAGTTCGGCGGCCATGGCCTGGGTGGATTGGAGCTTGGTGTAGTGAACTGTCACAGACCTAGCCGCCCTACCCTGGGCTCCGTCAGGGCCACCGGATGGGTTAAGTGTGAACGTAGTGGCGGCCGCGGACGGTAACGAGTCGCTCTTGGGCAACATGCCGTTCAGGCATACCTCCAAATCGATTTCAGAGCAATCGAAGTCGAGCTCCAGCGCGGCCAATTGAAGGGCTTCCCGCAGTGTGGCGAATGAACCCGGCGGGTCTCCGGTGGCGTCGACGCAGTAGATGACGTCGCACTCCCTCCTCAATAGCTCCACCAGCCCAAGGTTGTCCCAGTGCCCGCCGTCGGTGATGAATATGTACCGGTCGTCTACGTGGTACCAACCGAGGATCTCCTTCAGGGCGTAGGCGAAGCGAGGCCTCGGGAACAGCTTCTTAGCCCAACCGAGGGGCTCGCCGCCGCTCGCTTCGTGCCGACCGCGTTGCTCTTGAAGCACCTTCAAATTCGGCAGCCAAACCCCGAGATCGGCGTTTACGGCGGCCAGAAAGGCGTTGGTGCCGCCGAGGCTCGTTCGGCCCATGGCCGACGAGAAGGCCGCGCCGGTAGTTGCCAACCATGCCGAGACGTATTCAAGATCGCCGCAGTCTGGACGGTTGAAAGGAAAACGCTTGATTTGTCCCGCCACGTCGATGTAGTCGGCCGTCCTGCATGACCGCGCACCTTGACGTACGAAGTGAGGCGAAATCGTGAACGTTTCGGCGCGCAATCCGCCCACCGAGATACCGTTTCGTTGCTGGGCGCAGCACAGTATCAGTTCGGGGACGTCGGTCTTGGTGCTCAGCCAGGCCCAGGTCCCGGGAGACCGGTCTTCGTTCTCTTCGGATCTGCGCCCCCTAGGGACGAACGGGTTGGCGATGGGGTCGAAACTTCGCCGGAGGCGCGACGAGAAGATGTTGTGCAACGTGGGCCAGTTGGGGCCCAGAAGCACAAACATCGCCAACAGGAGCACAGCAGGTACCACGAGCGCCAACTGCGATGTCGGGGACATTGACACCGTCCCCCACGGCGTTGCCAACGACATGGCGATGGACTTCGCTACGACGTACATGACAACCAGCGCCCACGCAGATGCGCCCACCAGCAACAGGATTCCCAGAAGCCGCGGCATCCACCGCCCCATCGGCCCGTGCGCCTGGTGTACCGACGGGCCACCGAACAGTCTCCAAAGGCCGCCGGCAATGCTCACCAAGACGGCCGCCCCGATCGCGAATCCGGCGGCACCCGCAGCAAAGCTCACGTCTCCGACATACCGGAACCATGTCGGGATCCAGTTCAGGACCGCGGCCAAGAAGATCGACAGCGCAAGCAGCAGCACGCCGATCGGCCACGTGCGTGCGCCCCTGCCGTTCATGACGCCGGAGACGATCAGCCACAGCAGTCCGAGCACCGCGAAGACGATGCTGGGGGCGTAGAAATAGTCGGCCGGAATCGGTTCCGGCGCACAATATGCGGACCCCAGCTGGCCGGAGTCGATAGCGCAATGGGTCATCAATAACCCCAACACCCACGCGGCGAGATAGATCAACAAGCCGAAGAGCACAAGCTTGGTGAAGCTGCTGAACAGCACCCAGCCAATCGCGCCTACGATCCCGCCCCGCCCATTTAACGGGTAGTTGTGACGGGCATATCCGGTCGGCTCGGCGTCGGCTTGAAGGCCGGCAACCACGGCATCGGATGCGGCTTCCATCGGTCGACTTGCCTTCTGCAATGTCCAGGCCGTGGCCGCCCACGCCCCGCCCGACACCGCCGCGAGATATCGTGCGGACTTGGTGGGTGGTTGGGGCAGACCCTGGCTCCCCGCCTCCAATTGACTAAGCACACCTAGGCAGAAAGCCGCAGAACGAATCCCGCCGCCGCTCAAGCAGATACCGATACGCTGCCCATCCGCAGCAGGAAGGCTCTCCTTCTCGGCGTCGTATCCGCTGTCCGGCACCGAATCAAGAACATGCGTCGACCCAGCATGGCGAGATGGCAGCGTGGCTTCCAATGGCGGAAAAGGGTCCCGCCGACGCGAAAACCACACTGCCGCAGCCATTAAGCCAGCCACCACCATGGCTGCGACGGCGATCCATTTTGCCGACGACACGGCCATCTGCACCCAGTTCAGCAAGCCGCCATCACCACGAAGGGCGAACAGGCCATGGTCGTCCTTGTACAACAACCTGACTAGCAGGAAGTACTCAATGACGTCGAACCCAGCGGCGATCGTGGGTAACCACAGAACCCATGAGGCGCGCCGCAGCGCGGGAGCCTCGAAACGCCACCACCCGCCGATGAGGATGGCGCTGAACATCAACCAATAGCCGAACATCACCAGAAAATCAGGCAGTAGGATCTGTTGTACCGTCGCAGGCACTGAACAGCCCTGTACCAGCCAGGAGAACCGCTCGCCCGAACCGGCGAACTGCGAAGCCAGGTGAAGAATTCCGCACTGCTCAGCAACAGCAAACAGCCAGATGGAGCCTGCGTTGAAGGCAATGAAGCCAACCACGGCCGCAACAACCAATGGCCGTCGGCCCCCGGCAAGTTCAAATGCGCGCACAGCCAAGCGAGGCTTCGCACCGTCTCGGGCCGCTGGCTCTACGGCCACAGAGTTATTCCCGCCCTGCCCCACAATGGTTAGTATCTAATACTTTCGGCGCCAGATGAGATCGATTGTGCACATCACTTCAGTCAGGACCCGTATTCGGGCGGCCGGTCGACCACACCGAACTAAAGACGGCGACGCCAAATACCCCACCCACTCGCCGAGGTATCGGATCAGCAGACCAGAAATTCGGCTCGACTGGTCCAGTGTTGCGGTCAGGACGAATCGTAAGTGCGAATCAGTTCGCGCTGGCTCTTGCTGCGCAGCAGCAGGTTGTCCAGGTGGACGCCGAGCGGCCGAACGACGTTGAGAAAATTCCACCGCGCAGGAATGATCTTACGAACCTTGCCGCGCTCGACGGCGCGGAGGGCCGCCGCCGCCGCCTTCTCGGGGCTGATGGTTAACCTCTCTTTGGCCTTGGTGGGGGGACTGAGCGTCATCCTGCCCATCGCCGTGTCGATCGGTCCGAAGTAGGTGATCGTCACTCCGACCCCATGCGGGGCGAGTTCCATTCGCAGACCTCGGCCGAGCATCTCGACGGCGACCTTGCTCGTCGAATAGGCGACGCCACCCACCGCCGGCAGCAGTGTCCCGTACTCGGTATTCGGCGGCCAGCCCATCGAAGAAACCACGGTGATGTGTCCGTGTGAGACGATCAGCGGTTCGATCGCCGGCTGGATCGTGTTGAGCGTGCCGATCAGATTGACATCGATGACGCGTTGCGCCTCCCCCGGCTTCAACACGCGTAGGGTCGTTGGCCGATGTGTGATCCCAGCGGTGCAGAAGACGAGGTCGAGTTTGCCGAACTGCTCGACGACCCGGTCCACGACGGCTGCCATCGCTTCGCGGTCAGCGACGTCGGCGCAGATGGCCAGGTCCGCACCGCTGCGTCGTGCGGCATCCTCGTCGATGTCGACTGCGCACACCTTTGCGCCTTTGTCGCGGAGTAGCTTCACCTGCGCGGCCCCAATCCCGGCGCCCCCACCGGTGACAAGCGCGATGGCTCCGGAAAAATGTCGCATCAAGCTTGTCCTCCCCGTAGACTTCCCGCTAATCGCTTGACACGATGGACGATACACGGGTTTGCTGCCGTCCACGCTCGAACGGAACGCCTGGATCGCCAGCTGCCTCGTTGAACAAAATGCGGGTCAACCGCCTCATGGTTTCTATGCTGACGATGACGCGGATCCAGTGGATCGCCGAGCGGTTCAACGGCCTACCCACCACGCCAACCGTGGCGAGTTCTCACCCGCGGCCGACCACCGGCCGCGGGAGCCAGCGTCTACCGTCGGTCATGGAGGGTTATGGAGCACAACGGCTCGGATCGCGCGTGGTACGACGCCCAACCACCACGGCCGGAATACCGCGGCATGCGTTCCTACTCACGCTACTTGACGATGCGCGACGGGGTGCGGATCGCCGTCAACGTCTACTTGCCCGCGGGGGCGGCCAGCGGAGCGCGGCTACCCGCGATCCTGAATCAAACCCGCTATTACCGGGCCATGGAGCTGCGGCGTCCATTGCGGACGGCATTGATGGGCAAGCCCTTTCACCACATACCTGCCACCGTGCGGAGCCGGACACGCTTCGTTGCCGGCGGCTACGCCTGGGTCGACGTGGATGTGCGGGGCTCGGGCGCCTCATACGGCCACCGCCTGTGCGAATGGTCCCCGGACGAGATCCGCGACGGCGCCGAGATCGTCGACTGGATCGTGAGCCGGCCGTGGTCCAACGGAAAGGTCGGGGCGCTGGGCAGCTCGTACAGCGGCGCTGCCGCTGAGTTCCTGCTAGTCAACCGGCATCCGGCAGTACGCGCCGTCGCACCACGCTTTTCGCCCTTCGACGCCTACACCGACATCGCATTCCCGGGCGGCATTCATGCCGCGTGGTTCACCGAGACCTGGGGACGCTACAACGCCGCGCTCGACCGCAACGCGCCGCACGAGATCGCGGGTTGGTGGGTCAAGCTTTTGGTGACGGGCGTGCTGCCGGTGCAAGGCGATCACGACCGCTCGCTGCGTGCCGGTGCGATCGCAGCCCACGGCGACAACTACGACATCCACGGGCAGGCAAAGTTGTTGACATTCCGCGATGATGTGGCGCCGTCGGATCCATACCATCAGCCAGGCGGCGCCGGCCCGGCGCTGATCGGCACCCCGATCGACCAGTCGGGCAGCATCAATCTCTTCAGCCCGCACAACTATTGGCATGACGTCGAGGCGTCTGGGGCGGCCGTCTACAGTTACAGCGGTTGGTTCGACGGCGCATATCCCAACTCTGCGATCAAGCGGTTCCTGACGCTCTCATCCCCTGGCAGCCGGTTGATTCTCGGCCCGTGGAGCCACGGCGGCAGCTGGCACATCGAGCCCTTTCGCGGGCCGGCCAAGTCGCGATTCGACCACGAAGGCGAACTGTTGCGATTCTTCGATCACCATCTCCGGGAAAGCGATACGGGCATCAGCTCGGAGCCGCGGGTGCACTACTTCACCATGGGCGAAGGCCGTTGGAAGTCGGCCGACGCGTGGCCCCCGCCTGCCGCCACATTGACGTACTACCTTGCCGCCGACCGCCTGCTGGGCGTCGACGCACCCGCTTCCGACAGCGGTGCGGACGAGTACGTCGTGGATCACACGGTGGGCACCGGTGAGCACTCGCGCTGGCGCACCCAGGTGGCCGTCGGTGAAGCCGTCAGGTATCCCGAACGCACTCCCCAGGACGTGAAGCTGCTGACCTACACGTCGGCGGCGCTCGACGGTCCTCTCGAGGTGACCGGGCATCCCGTGGTCACCCTGTGCGTGAGTACCACGGCCAGCGACGCCACTCTTTTCGTCTATCTGGAAGATGTCGACGACCGTGGTCACGTCGCCTACGTCACCGAAGGCCAGCTGCGCGCCACCAACCGTCGGCTCAGCGACGCGCCAGCCCCGTACCGCCAGAGCGTCCCGTACCGCACCTTCAAGCGCAGCGACGCACAGCCCCTCATCACCGGCCAGATCACCGAGCTCACACTGGATCTGGTGCCCACGTCATACCTTTTCCGTGCGGGGCACCGCATCCGAATCGCCGTCGCCGGCGCCGATGCGAGCCACTTCGCCATACTCCCGGGCACACCGCCGACACTTGCCGTGCACCGCGGCCGGCTCAATGCCTCCCGCATCGATCTGCCCGTCATCCGATCGTCGTAATCAGTGCCTTTCAGCAATCCACTGGGTGGTAAAGCGCTGCAGCTTGGTGATCTCGTCGATGGTTTGTCCGCCCATGAAGTTTTCGATCTTGCCGCCGACAAATGGGACCTTGACCGCCACGGTCGCGGAGTAGGTCATCCGCGAACCGCTGCCCTCCGGCACCAGCAATGCCTGTCCCACTGCCGACAGCGGCGCCCCCGGAACTGCCACGTCGATATCGCCA
>JAOPWF010000254.1 GCA_025965815.1 Mycobacterium sp. | reverse complement strand
GTCGCGGTAGATGCGTTCGACGGTCACTTCACGCATGTAGCCGGAACCGCCGTGCACCTGGACTGCCAGATCTGCTGTCTTTCCTGCCATTTCGGTGCAGAACAACTTTGCCGCCGATGGTGCGATGCGCCGGTCCTCGCCGCTGACGTAGAGCCGTGCGGCTTCCCGGGCCAGCGCGCGTCCGGCGAGCACGCCGGTCTGTTGATCGGCGATCATCGCCTGGACGAGCTGGAAGTTCCCGATGGGGGTGCCGCCCTGGGTCGCGCTCGCGGCGTAGGCGACGGATTCGTCGAGCGCGCGCTGTGCGCTGCCGACGGCAAGGGCGGCCATGTGGATGCGGCCGCGCGCCAGCGAGGTCATCGCGGCGCGGTAGCCGACCTCGCCATCTCCGCCCACGAGCGCTTCGGGGCCGACACGCACGTCGGTGAAGGTGACGTCGGCGGTGCGGGAGCCTTCCTGTCCCATCTTGGCGTCCTTGGTGCCCACGGTGATGCCGGGAGCATCGGCGGGCACCAGAAACACCGCGATTCCGGTACTCGCTTCGGAAGCCGGGGCGGTGCGGGCGAACACCACGAACAGGCCCGCTTCGGTGGCGTTGGTGATGAATTGCTTGGTGCCGTCGATGATCCAGCCGTCACCGTCGGGTTTCGCGGCGGTCTTGAGGCCCGCAGGGTTGGATCCCGCGCCGGGTTCGGTCAGCGCGAACGATGCCACGACCTCACCGGAGGCGATCCCAGGCAGCCAGCGCGCTTTCTGCTCATCGGTACCGAACCCAACGAGAACCTGGCCAGCGATTCCGTTGTTCGTACCGAACATCGAGCGCAGCGCCAGCGACGTGTAGCCGAGTTCCATGGCGACCTCGGCGTCCTGCACCAAGTCGAGACCCAGGCCGCCCCACTCCTGAGGGATGGCGTATCCGAACAGTCCCATGTCGGCCGCCTGTGCCCGAAGATCGTCGGGGATGGCGTCGGTGGTCATGATCTCCAGCTCACGCGGCATGACCTTGGTGCGCACGAACACCGCGATCTGCTTGAGCACGTCGCTGAACACGTCATCGGGGACGTCGGGATTGCCGAGGTACATGCACTCACTATCCCCCAAAGATTAGTGACAGTCCAATACCTAATCCGTCCCTGTGTATTACCGTGAGAACAATAATCTGCGAGGGGAGCGTCATGGACATAAGCGAGATCCGGTCCTTCCTCGCCGTGGCCGAGGAATTGCACTTCGGCCGCGCCGCGGAGCGGCTGCATGTCGCCCAGCCACCCTTGAGCCGCACGATCAAGCAATTGGAGCGCGAGTTGGGGACGACGCTGTTCGACCGCAACACCCGCTCCGTGCGCCTGACCTCGTCGGGCCAGGCCCTGGTGGAGCCAGCGAAGGAAGTTCTCGAGGCACTGCGTCGCGCAAAGGCGGCCGTCACCTCGGCCGATGACGGCGAGGTCGGCACGGTGCGCATCGCCTTCGCCGGTGTCTCCACCCACGGTCTGGTGGCACGGCTGGCCAGAGCCGTGCACTCACAGCGACCGGGCATCGTGTTGGAGTTGTCCAGTCAGACCTTCGCGCAACCAGCGATGAAGCGGTTACTTGCCGGCGAGACGGACATCGCGCTGGGTCGGTGGGACGTCATCCCTGCTGACGTCGTCGCCAAGATCGTCATGCGCGACTCGCTGGTCGTGGCGGTCCCCGATACCCACCCGCTAGCAGGCGCCCACCGACTGTCGATATCCCAACTGTCCACTGAGTCCTTCGTCTCGCTGCCTCTGCACGTGGGGTCGGTGCTGCCCGACCGGTTGCAACGCCTGGCGAAGGCCAGCGGATTCGTCGCCGACGTCATTCAGGTGGCCCCCGATACACAGACCGCTTTGGCACTGGTCGGTGCGCAAGTCGGCAGCCACCTGACCTTGGCATCGGTGGCGCGCAACGTCACCGACCCGCACGTAGCGTTCATCCCGCTCGACGAGCCGGTGCCCGCGACCGGCGACGTGCATCTGCGCGCGGCCTGGCGACGCGACGACACGAGTCCTGCCCTCCGCGCCGTGATGCAAGAACTGTTGACACTCGATGCGTCGGCCGGTCAGGGGCGCGACCGCTAGAGCGAGCTCTCGCCGGTATCGAGGCCGAGCTGACGCAACTTGCGGTACAGCGTGGTTCTCCCCATCCCCAACAGTTCTGCGGCCTCGGACTTGTTGCCGGCTGCGGCGTCGAGCGCCTTGATGATCGCATCGCGTTCAGCGGTTTCGAGCAGCGTCATCCGACGTCGCGGCGGCGCCTGCTGAAGGTGGCGGGGAAGATGTTTGCGCTCGATCACCGAGGACGGCACCTGAGTGACCAATGCCGACAGTGTCTCGACGAGTTCGGTCATATTGCCCGGCCAGCCCCACTGCACGAACGACTGCAGCGCCGCGGGCGACATGGTGTGCCGTGCGCCGGGATTCACCCGATCGAGCACTTGCTTCACCAATCCAGGAATGCGCTCAGGCGTCGACGCCAATGCCTGCCCCGTTGCTGCGTAACCGATTTCGTCGAGCATTGCCTGCACCGAGGTGTCACAACGGGCGCGATCCG
>JAOPWF010000021.1 GCA_025965815.1 Mycobacterium sp. | reverse complement strand
GACTATCCGGACCGGTTCAGGTTCTTCGCGCACCTG
This sequence comes from Mycobacterium sp., assembly GCA_025965815.1. Lineage (GTDB taxonomy): Bacteria > Actinomycetota > Actinomycetes > Mycobacteriales > Mycobacteriaceae > Mycobacterium. Next base: position 5,455 of record JAOPWF010000021.1, on the reverse strand, counting down.
CCCACGCCCACTGACGTCGACGCCGCGCTCGACGAGCTCACCTATGCCCTCGATGAGCTCGACGCTGACGGCGTTGCCTTGACGAACGTCTACGGCACCGGTGCGGAGGCCCGATCGCTGGGCGACGACATCTTCGAGCCGTTGTGGGCCGAACTCGACCGGCGCAGAGCGCTCGTCTTCCTGCATGGTGAGCAGACGCCGGGGCGCAATCGGATGCGGAACGCGCTGCTGCCCATTCCGGTCAGCGAAGTGCCTAACGAAACATATAAGGGCGCAGCGGATCTCGTAACCAGTGGCCGCAAACGGCAGTATCCGAACGTGCGGATCATCCTGTCACACTCCGGCGGAAGCACCCCGTTCCTGGCCGCGCGGGTCGCGGTGCTCTCGTCGTACCTCGGTTGCGAGCTCACCCCCGAGGAGATCATCGCCGACTTCCGGACGTTCTACTTCGAGACCGCGCTGTCAGGTTTCGAGACGAACCTGGTGGCCCTGGAAAACTTCGTTCCGCCGGAGCAGATTCTGTTCGGTACCGACTTCCCCGCGGTCAGCCCGCAGATGGCCGGCTGGTACACGGCCAACGTCGACGCCTACTTCGCGGACCGGCCCCACGTGCTAGCGCAGGTCATGCACGGCAACGCAAACATCCTGCTGTCTCGACCTTCCGTAACCCCCGCGCTGAGCCGCCATAGTCATCAACGTGAAGGATCACGATGACACTGATCGCCCTCGAAGAACATCTGCTGCCCACTGACCTCGTCAACGAGGTGTGGGCCGCCCCGATGGCGCCCGAGGCGTTCACCGCGAAACTGGTGGACGTCGGCGAGCAGCGGTTGCGGGTGATGGACGACGCCGGCATCGACATGCAGGTCCTATCCGTCACCGCGCCGGGATCCCAGCAAGTCCCCGCTGACCAGGCCGCCGACCTCAGTGCGGCGATCAATGACCGCTGCGCCGAAGTCGTTGCCGCCCAACCAGACCGGTTCAACGCGTTGGCCACTCTGCCTACCCAGGACCCGGGCGCCGCGATCGTGGAGGCCAAAAGGGCTATCACCGAACTCGGGTTCTGCGGTGTCGTCATCAACGGGCACACACACGGGCGGTTCCTGGACGCGCCAGAATTCGCTGATCTGCTGGCGGCTGTTGAGGAACTCGACGTTCCGATCTACCTGCACCCCACCTATCCCGCGCCGCAGGTCGCCGAGGTGTACTTCAGCGGCCTGTCCGGGCCGACGGGCAGGGCACTGGCCACCGGCGCGTGGGGCTGGCACGCCGAAACCGGTCTGCACATACTGCGGCTTGCCGCCACCGGCGTCTTCGACCGACATCCCAAGCTGCAGATCGTCATCGGACACATGGGGGAAAATCTGCCGTTCTCCCTGATGCGTGCCGACTCCATGCTGACCCGGGCCAACCCGGGCAGCCCATCGGTGGCGCAGACAATCCGCGAACACGTACACATCACAATCTGCGGCTACACCACCACGCCGCCGCTGCTGTGCGCCCTGCAGGTGTTCGGGGCCGACCGCATGATGTTCTCCAGCGACTACCCCTACGGCGATCCGGTCGAACATGCAACGTTTCTGGCCGAAGCCCCGATCAGTCCGGCCGACCGGGACAAAATCGCCTACCGCAACGCCCAAAAGCTGTTCGCGCTTTGAGTCGTCCGGCAACGCCACCCGCTGATTGGCGGGAGACCGTGATGAGCGCAGCCGACATCGATCCCGAATCCGGCTGTCGCATACCGCTGCCCCGCCGCGAGGACCTCGACGCCGAGGGGCAGAGAGCCTTCGACTTCTACACCAGGAACGCCTGCTTCAACTCCTCGCGGTCCGGCGTGAGACCTGGGAACGGCGGCGGTGAGTGGTCGAGCTAGTCCTCGGCCACCAACTCATCCATCGCCTCTGGAGATCGTTGGCGTTTGAGCAGCAAGCCCACGGTGAGCTGCTCTGCCCCGTTCCAGGTCCGGACGGCATGCGGTCGCCTACCGCAACGCCCAGAAGCTGTTTGCGCTCTGAGTCGTCCGGCAGCACTACGCGCTCATTACAGACAACCGATGATGAGCTGATGACAGAGCCAGCTTCAGATGGGTTGTGTTGGTTGGTGACATGGAGGCAACGCGGCGACGATGCGGCCGACAACCTGCGGGCTCAGCAGCATCCCGAGGTGGCCGACGCCGCCAACTGTCACGGTCTCCACCTCGGCGTGGGCAGGCACCGACCGGACGCCGGGCACGACAATGTCGAGTGTCGCCGCGATTGCCAGCCACCGCACGCCTTCCGGTACCGGCGAGCAGGCGAGTCGGCGCAAGAGTGGCGAACCTTCCCGCATCGCCCGGACAATCGCCCCGAACGGCGCAAGATGCGCCCACGGCGAACCCCCGAACGGTGCGCCAAGGGTGACGATCGTGTCGACCTTCCCGGCGAGGCGACCGCTGGCGATGGCCTGCGCGATGACAACCCCGCCCAGGCTGTGTCCGACTAGATGCACCTTATCGGCGCCGGTATGCGACAACATCCGCTCAACCTCAAAGGCGAGCCGGTCGGCGAGTTGCTCCACCGAAGTTCCGAACGGCGTGTAGGTGATCGCGTCGACGGTCAGGCCTTTGGCAGCTAGGGTTCGCGCGACGAAGGACCAGCTTGACTTCGTGCCCCCGAAGCCGTGCACGAGCAGCACCGGGCGCGCCGAGGGAGCGGCCTCAGCCTGGACGCGTTCAAGCGCACCGAACGCCGGGTCGGTGCCGCCGCCGGCCAGGTGCAGCGAAGCCATCTTGACTACCGACGCCATCAATCCCAGTTCGTATGCCTGCACCATCGCGGCACGTCTGATTGTCCGGACCAGCGTGCGGGCCCCCCCGAACGGTCTCGGCCGCGACATCACGTCTCGCCGTCTCGGCGCACCGTAGACCGGTGCCGGCTGATGCCTTTCTTCCATCTGAGCGTGCGACATGTGTAGCCCCCATGTATGCGACCCGTAGACCATTCAGAATCGCGGTCGGCGGCTATGAGGTCATCGTGGGCAGCCGCAATCTGTGTTTCCGGCCCGCGATTTCGCGCCTACCTGCTAGCCGGTATGGCACTCGGGCGCCAGCGGGAACGACTTTTGCTGAATCGCATGCGATCGTTGCGACGAGAGCGCGGTCACTCGTTGCACTCCAACTGAAAGTCCAGATTCAGCAACAACTCCGAAGGGAAGCGCGTTCTACCGGAGTGAAACCGGCGGTGAGATCACCCCACCCGCTCGTGCTCAATGGTCCGATCTCACGGGGCGGGCGGCACACCCACATTGGCTGCCGGTGCTCCCGCCCGCTGTGCAACATCCAAAAAAGACCAGGAGGCAGCAGCATGAACACCCAACCGCGCGGCCTCAGGGTGCTGTGCCCACAAGGCTGTGGCACCAAGCTCACCGTACCGGTGCCGACCCTGGCCGAAGTGAACGAACTGACGGGTGAAACCAGCCCGAAGAATCTGCACACCCTCGTCGGACGCAACGTCGTCGGCGCCGTCTTGGTGCATTGCATCTACACCTGCACCGCTATTTCGGAGGGTCACCCCGTGATGGACGTGGGCGGGGATCTCATGCCTGACAGCGTCGCAACACCCGCAAAATGAGCTGACACAAGCCGAAGGCGGGCAAGTCAACATCGTTGACGCGGATCGACCTCGCACCGCATAAGAGCATCACCGGCCACCGACAAACGGTATGGCCTATGAACTGGGCGAGTACCAGGCCAGCTCGTCGCCGAACCGGGCGTGACCGATGACAGAGCCGCTTCCAGGTGGCCGGTAATGCCCGACACCGACCGGCCGGAAATGCGGATGGCGGCTGGCTTTGATGACATACGCCCCCGCAAGCTCCATTCTGAAATCAGTACGGATCGCACATAGATGTGAGACACCGCAAGCGCAGCTGTCCGTCCACCAACGGACCGGAGCGGGACGTGTTGGTTCACTCCCTCGACGAGGGCAGCACGTGCGAACGCTCCTTGTCCTACGTGAAAGTCGTTGTACTGCAGAGGGGTCATGACCGGAATCGTCATCTTCATCTTCGCGGCGCTGCTCATCTACGGCATCTGGCAGATCCTCAGCAAACCCGCACCCGATGAAAGGCCCCAGTGCTCAGTGTGCGGAACCACCAAGCGAACACTCCAGTGGATGAAAAGCTGGGAGGACTGGTACTGCTGGCCGTGCAAGGAGAAATGCATCCATGCCATTGTGGTTGCCCTCATAGGGGGACACGCATGACCCTAACCAGCCCATTATCGTTGTATGGCAACACGATCGGGAGATTCATCTAGATCAAGCGCCCGCCCCAAGCCTGGCTGGTTGTCACGCAGACCGTTCACAACCCCTACCGCGCCGAGGTGGTCTCAGGGCCGGATGACGACGCGCCCGCGGGTGCCGTTCGCAACGGCGTGATACGCCGCGACGCCTTCGTCGAGTGTGTAGCTGTGTGAGATCGGCGGCGGGCGCAACGCTCCGGAGTCGAAGTATGGGCTGAGCCGCTGGAGGAGCCGCGCCGATGCTACGACGTCGAGTTTGCGGCTGTTCGATCCCACGATGCGGGTCTCGTTGCGGTAGAGGTCAACCAAATCGATGTTGACTACGCGGGTGCCGACGGCGCTGATGACTACCAGCCGACCCCCGAATGCCAGCGACGCCAGGGCCGCCGGTGTCGTCACGCCGCCGATGGCGTCATAGACCACGTCGGCTCCCCGACCGCCGGTCAGGCGTCTGACCTGGGCGCCGATGTCTGCTGTCGGCTCCAACCGGATGAACGCATCGGGAACTGCCACGGCGGGAGTGTTTTCGTTCGGTTCGTGACGGGCGACGCCAATCACCCTGGCGCCCATCGCATGAGCGATCTGGGCAACCGCTCCGCCAACCCCACCCGAAACCCCGAAAACGACGATCGTTTCGCCCTCGGTGAGGCCGGCTGCTTCGACCGCGCCGAGCCAGCCCGTCACGAAATTGACCCCAACCGTAGAGGCTTCCTCGAAGCTCAGTCGTTCTGGCTTACGGACTAAGGCATTGACTGGCAGGCGCATCATTGCGGCGTGCGACCCATCCCGGGTGAAGCCAACGTCGCCACCGGTGCCCCACACCGGCACGCCCTGCCACTCGGGTGGGCCGCTGACGACGACGCCGGAGAAATCGCGGCCCGGCACCCGCGGCGTCACCGTGTCTTCCATAGCCCCTGCCACATTCTTCACGTCAGAGGGATTTACTGAAGCTGCTTGCACCCGGATGACTGCTCCGTGCGCTGTGGTGACCGGGTCCGGCAGGTCCATCGCTTGCAGCACCTCGGGCCCACCAAAACGGTCGAATTGCAGTGCACGCACGCTGGGTCCTTTACCGGGGCAGGAGTATTGGGTAGTGGTCGCCGGAGAGTCGGCGGTTCCCCATATTTGTGGTTCAACGAACTCGTGTCATTGCCGCTGCCACCCATCGATCCCCCC
>JAOPWF010000183.1 GCA_025965815.1 Mycobacterium sp. | reverse complement strand
CAGGTCCGCGACGATCGAGTCGTACCAGTACGGCAGCATCCGGGCGACGACGTCGGCCAGGCACTCGGTGAGCGGGCCGCCGTCGATGTTGGCGTAGCGCGGGTCCGCGTCCTGGCTGAACTCGCTGCCCTTCTCGATCGGCGGTGGCGGGGTGTCGTAACTGCGTCGCCACGCCATGAACTGCTCTTCGCCGTACTTGGCCTTCGTCTCGGCCGTGTCGAGGCCCTGCAGCGCGCCGGAGTGGCGTTCGTTGAGCCGCCAGTCGCGGTGCACCGGGATCCACAGCCGGTCGCAGGCATCCAGCGCCAGGTGCGCAGTGTTGATCGCGCGGCGCAGCAACGACGTGTAGAGCACGTCGGGCAGCAGTCCCTGCTCGGCCATCAGCTTGCCGGCGCGAATGGCTTCGGCCCTGCCCTTATCCGTGAGGTCGACGTCCACCCAGCCGGTGAACAGGTTCAGCGCATTCCATTCGCTCTCGCCGTGGCGGAGCAGAACCAGTGTGGCGTCTCCCATGCCACAGAGTCTCTCACGGGGTCTGCTGACCGTCCTGACCGTCCGGCCCGTCGTCGATCAGATGCTCGAACGCGGCCAGATTCTTCAATGACTCCCCGCGGGACACCCGCCAGGCCCATTCCTTCTGGATGGATGACCGAAAACCCAACTCCAGCAAGGTGTTGAAGTCGGAGTCGACGGCTTCCAGCACCTGCCCGAGCACACGGTCGATCTCGTCGGCATCCACCGACCCCAGCGACATGCGGCCGACCAGGTAGATGTCACCGACGTTGTCCAGGGTGTAGGCGACGCCGTAGAGCCTGCGGTTGCGCTTGAGCAGAAACCGGTAGACGCCCTCGTGGTTCTCGTCGGGCTTGCGGCAGACGAACGCCTCCACCCGCACAGAGTGTTCGCCGATGGTCAGGATGGTGTTGGTCTTGAGCTTGCGCTCGCCGGGCAGCTCGACGATGAGGCCGGGCAGCCCGCCGTGTGCGCCCTCGTGCCGCGAGTAGACCAGGCCGTGGTCGTTCAGCGCGGACTCGATGACCTGCTCCACCACCGTCGGGCTGGTCATGCGCGCACTCCCCGCCGCATCGTCCAGCGGCGTCCGTTGCGCCGCGACAGCAGGTCGGTAGCGGGACTGCGCTGATGGCTTGCACCGTAGTCGGTGATCGCCCGGGAGTAACTGGCCAGCAGTGCGTCGACGGTGTGCTCCCAGGAGAACGTCGCGGCGTGCGCCACCGCGGCCCGGCTCATCGTGTCGGTGCCGCCGTCGAGCAGCTCACCGATCGCCTGCGCCCACTGGTCGGCAGTGTGGCCCGGCACAAGCCGCCCACTGACACCGTCGCGGACGGCGACCGGCAGCCCACCCACCGCGGCGGCGACCACCGGGGTGCCGCAGGCCTGAGCCTCGACGGCGACCAGTCCGAAGGACTCCGAATAACTGGGAACCGCGACCAGGTCGGCGGCCCGGTACACATCGACCAGTTGCTCGCGTGATTGCGGCGGCAGGAACGTCACCCGGTCCGCCATACCCAGTTCGTCGGCGAGTTGAACCAGCGTGTCCGGGGCGGCCAGCCCGCTGCCGGACGGCCCACCGGCCACCACGACGCGGACTCCAGGCAACTTGGCGGCCGCGCGCAACAAGATGTCGGGCGCCTTCAGCGGCTGGATCCGGCCGACGAAGGCGAGTATCCGCTCGTCGGCGCCCAGTCCTAAGGCGGCGCGCGCGGCCCCCTTGTCGCCGGGGATGAACGTCTGCAGATCAACGCCGGGGTGCACCACGTCGATGCGGGCCGGATCGGCGTGGTGGATCGAAACAAGTTGGCGCGCTTCATCTTCGGTGTTGACGATCAAGCGGTCGGCCTCATCGACGACCTGCTGCTCGCCGACCGCCCGCAGCGGGGGCTCGGGCGCATCACCGTCGGCAAGCGCCGAATTCTTGACGGCGGCCAGGGTGTGTGCGGTGTGCACCAGTGGCACCGCCCAACGGTCGCGGGCCAGCCAGCCCACCTGTCCGGACAGCCAGTAGTGCGAGTGCACGATGTCGTAGTAGCCGGGTTCGTGGTTGGCCTCGGCGCGCAGCACCCCCGCGGTGAACGCGCACAGCTGCGTCGGCAGGTCGTACTTGTCCAGCCCCTCGAACGGGCCGGCCACGACGTTGCGCACCAGCACACCCGGGCCCACGCGCACGGTCGGCTGATCCGACGACGACGTGGCCCTGGTGAAGATCTCCACGTCGACGCCGCGGCGGGCCAGGTGCAGCGCGGTCTGCAGGACGTAGACGTTCATTCCGCCGGCGTCGCCGGTGCCGGGCTGGGCCAGCGGCGACGTGTGCACCGACAACACGGCTATCCGCCGGGGCAAAACGCCGGACTGTTCGGAGGCATGCCGCACACAGCCATCTTTGCACCGACGGCAAAGGCCCTTCTCAGGCGGTAGCTTCCGGGCGACGGGCTGCGCTGATGTTGGCGGCGCGGCGCATCGCGCCGATCGGATCGGCGTACAGGCCGCCGAGCGAGACCACCCCGGCCCCGGCTTCCTGGACCCGGTTGCCGAATGCGGTCATCCGGATGTCCCGTGACGGCAGTACCGAGCGGCAGGCGAACGCGGCTTCGACCAGGTTCATGCCCTCCGGATACTCGGTGAACGCCTGGCCGCCGACCACCAGATCGTCGGGGTTGAGCATGTCGCGCAGCAGGGCGACTGCTTCGCCGAGGACCCGGGCGCGTTCGGCGAGCAGTCCGCGGGCCGCTTCGTTGCCTTGGCGGGCCGCGCGCAGCACCGCCGTCATGTTCGACGCCGGCCCGGCCATCGATCCCGAGTCCGGGACGATGCCCGCCCTGCGCGCGGCGACCAGCACCGCCTCGTCACTGACGGTGGACTCGAGCTGACCCGAGCCGCCGAGCAGTTCGGAATGCACCGGCAGCGCCGCGATGGTGCCGGGCCCGCTGGCCGGACTGTGCACCTTCCCGCCGATGACCAGCGCGTAGCCCACGGTTTCGCGGGCGTACACGTAGAGGCTGGTCGAGGACTGCGCGGGAAGTCGGCGCACACCGAGCAGCAGTTCCGCGCCCGCCATCGCGTCGACGTGCGAGGCCACCGACACCGGCAGGCCGAGCGCCTCGGCCAGCACCGGCCCCACCGGGGCGTCCGTCCAGCCCAGCCGCGGGTGGTCCAGGTACCCGGTGGCGCTGTCCACCACCCCGCCGGTAGCCACCCCGACCCACAGTGGGCGGCGCCGGTGCCAGCGGCTCAGGTAGCGGCGTGCGCTACCGGCCAGCGAGGCGAGGGCGGCGCTCTGGGCGCCGCGCGGCGTCGGGGTCTCGACTACGTCCAGCGTGCGGCCGAACAGGTCGGTGGCCACGATGCTGGTGGTGCGGGCACCGATGTGGATGCCGAGGGTCAGGAACGGCTCGTGGTTGACCTCGACGGGGACCCGCGGGCGCCCGATCGCACCGGACACCGCGAGGTCGGCGCGATCGCGCAGGATAACGGCGTCCAGCAGCGCGGTCACCTGCCGGTTCACCGTCGCGATGGACAGCTTGGTGACCTGCGCGATGACGTCGCGGGCGATCGGGCCGCGCGCCCGGGCCGCGCCGAAGACCGATGCCGCCGCGGCGTCGGCGACGCACAGCGACGGGGCGACGATGTGGTGTCGCGACAACAGCGCGCGCTTGGCATGCGTGGCGCTCAGTTTGGCGGAGGTCTGGCGAATGGCGGTGGTGCGCACGGGATTGTCCTTCGGAGTCGGGCTGGTGGGCTCGGGCCACACCTGGCGACTGCGCGGGACTTAGAAGTTGTCTCCGGGGACGCGGTCAGGCGCGGCAAGGCACGCGGCAACAACACGCGCGCTTGGTGGCCTGACAACTCCGGTACACACGATGAACTTAGCACGCCAACTAAAGTTGGTCAGATGACGAAACCCGAAGCGGATCAGCGGGTCGCGGTGGTCACCGGCGCGAGCGCCGGGATCGGTGCAGCGACCGCCAGAACCCTTGCCGCACAGGGATTCCACGTTGTCTGCGTGGCCCGCCGCGCGGACCGGATCGAGGCGCTGGCCAAGGAGATCGGCGGCTCCGCGGTTGTGGCGGACGTCACTGACGACGATGCGGTGGCGGCACTGGCGGCCGGACTTGCGCGGGCCGATGTGCTGGTGAACAACGCCGGCGGAGCCAAGGGGCTCGAGCCCGTCCTGGAAGCTGACCTGGAGAACTGGCGCTGGATGTGGGAGACGAACGTGCTGGGCACGCTGCGGGTGACCCGCGCGCTGCTACCTAAGCTGATCGACTCCGGCGACGGCCTGGTGGTCACCATCACCTCCATCGCGGCGTTCGAGATTTACGACGGCGGCTCGGGCTACACGGCGGCCAAGCACGCCCAGGGTGCCCTGCACCGCACGCTGCGCGGAGAACTGCTCGGAAAACCGGTGCGGCTCACCGAGATTGCGCCCGGCATGGTGGAGACGGAGTTCTCACTGGTGCGCTTCGACGGCGACCAGGAGCGCGCCGACGCGGTGTATGAGGGCTTGACCCCGCTGACGGGGCAGGACATCGCCGAGGTGATCGGGTTCGTCGCGTCGCGGCCGCCGCACGTCAACCTGGACCAGATCGTGATCCGGCCGCGCGACCAGGCCAGCGCAACCCGGAAGGCTACCCGCCCGGCGCGGTAGTCGTCGGCGTCCCGGACAGCGTCGGGGCGTCGGTCGGGGTGGCCGGCGCCGTGCTCGGGATCGATGTCTGGGCCGGCGGCGCATTCGGCGGCGGCATCGCCGACATCGACACCCAGGTGTCCCAGTCGACGGCCCAGTCCCAGATGTCGCCGTCGGCGTAGGAGAGCTGGATCGAGGTGCCTGTGACCTCGACCGGGTCGCCGTAGATCGCGGTATTGAAGTACTGCTGGGCGCTGTCCAGCGACAGGTTGATGCAGCCGTTGGTCACATTACTGCTGCCCTGCACGCCGGTGGTGCTCGGGTTGGCGTGGATGAACTCGCCGTTGTTGGAGATCCGCACCGCGTAGCGCTCGTGCACATTGCTGTAGCCGGCGGCCGGGTTGGACATGTAAAAGTCGGCGTGCTTCTCGCTGACCACGTGGATCCCGCTGCGCGTAACGTTGCGGGGCTGGTCGGCCTCGCCATAGCTGCACGGGAGATCCAGGATGACGCCCTCGTCGGTGATGACCTGGATGCGGTGCGAGGAGGCCTCGGCCTTGACGACCTGGCGCCGGCCGATCTCGAAGCTCAGCGTCGAATCCTGGGACCCGAACGCGCCGTCACCGAACGGCACCCCGTAGAGCCGGGCGTCGACGTTGACCTTGGTGCCCGCCGGGTAGTACTCCCGGGTCCGCCAGTGCGCCCGCGAGCCGCCCACCTCGTCTGGCAGCCACGCCCAACTGCCCTGCACCGGCGGATCGGTGGTGACCTTGAGGGCGCGCTCAACGGACGCCTTGTCGGTGATCGACGCGTCGAACTGCAGGATGATCGGCGCCGCGACGCCGACGACCTGGCCGTCGGCGAGCTGGAACTGGCCGTTGACCGTGGCCACGGGCGCGACGGTGGTGAAGTTCCCGGCGATCGGCACGGCCTTGCCGTCGCGGCCCACGACTGAGCCGCCCCAGGTGTAGCGGACGTTGTAGCCGAGCGGTTCGGTGGCGTTGTAGCCGGTGCGGTCGCGGTTCAGCACGCCCGCGACGACCTTGCCCTCCGGGCTGGTCAGCGTGACCCGCTGCAACCAGCCGTCCTTGACCTGGACGCCGACCGGTGCCGTCGGGACCACATCGGCGGCGGC
>JAOPWF010000133.1 GCA_025965815.1 Mycobacterium sp. | reverse complement strand
TTCCTGCTCGGCATCCTCCCCGCTCGGACCCATGCAGCCGGTGCGCTGGTTGAGCATGTACCCGATCAGGTCGTCGCTGGCCAATTCGGCGGTGTCGCGAGCGGCCTGCACTACCGGAATGCCCTCGTGGCCCAGAACCAGATGACCGAGTTCGTGGGCCAGGGTGCGATCCCACGCGGGCAGACCCTGCTGGATGAGGAAGACATCGTGGTCGACGTACTGCCGCCACTGCCCGCAGACCCCCGTGGGCAGCTCGGCCATCTCCACTTCGATCGGTCGCGCCCGGTCGGCACTGACGGCGCTGACCAAGCGGAGTAGCGACACTTCGCCGCGGCGCGGGGCCATGTCGAGCACGGCACTAACCGATCTGGTGACACTGCGACTGGCAGGCACTCGACCCCCTCTCGGCGAAACCGTTATCCGCTGCGGACCCTCAACGAGGGCGCACAGTTACTCCTCCAGGAACCGTGCGGTTCCACCGGTCCGCACCGCGTGGCCTGCCTTGGCCTGGCGGTACCCCAGTAATCCCCCGGCACCGGTGAGTACAAGCATGCCCGCTACACCCGGAAGTGCCAAGGCCGCCAGCTGCGACATTCCGGCCGTTCGCAGATAATGCGCGTACCCGACCCGAAACGACGACCCCGGCATACCGATGGTGCTGCCGGTACTTGTAGGCAACGGTGCCCGCGCGGCGGGGAGTCGGCCGATCACCGCGTTCGGCGCGCCCGGAACTCCAAGCGCCGCCGAGCCGCCCGCGCCGCCGAAGCCGATCCCCGGAACCGCGGGCAGCGGTACCAGCGGAACGGCCAGCGGTGCGGCCACCGTGCCGGCTCCGACGACTGCGCCTGCGGCACCCGGGAGGGCGCTGACCACTCCGGGTTCGGCCGGCTGACCCAGCTGCAGTTCGTGGGGAAGCTGGATATCCGGCGGCGGTGTCGGATGGAACTCGGGCTGTTGGCCGCCACCACCACCGCCACCGCTGGTGGGTGGTGGTGGTGGTGGTGGCTGACCCGGAGGCTCACCGGGGCACTCGACCTCACATGGCAGTGGTGGTGGCTCTTCCCATGGCGGTGGAGGAGATTCGCCACCTGGATCTTTGGGCGGGTTCGGCGGCTTGGGGTTCGAGGAACCGTCGGCCTTGGACGGCAGCTGCCCACTGGAGTCTCCGTCACGTCCCGGCCTGGGTCCGCCTTCGCCCGGCTTGTCCCCGCGGGGCTTGTCCGTCGATTCGCCGACGCCCGATGAACCCTGGGTCCGCTTGGGCCCCTTGTTCCCCGAATTTTCCGCGCCGTCGGACGTCCGCCCCCGATTGGGGCCGCCCGGGTCGCCGCCCCCGTCGCTGTGCTGATCACGGGAGTTCCCCGGCTCGGGCCCGGTGTCGCCGAACGCGACGGCGCTACATGCACTTCCGACGAAGAGCCCCGAGGCGACGAGGCAGGCGGCGGCCGCGGCGTGCAGACGCGACCGATCCACGAATCCTCACCACCTGCGACGGACGTTGCTTCAGCTTCTTTGAGGCCGAGATGATTGTTGCATATCGCGAGACTGTCAGTTTGCTCGCTGCGGGAAAGCGCATGGTGCGGGGCGAGCCAGAAGCCCAAGGGATGCGGGCGATACTGTTGAGCCCACCACCGCAGCCAGATTGTGTCGACGAGATAACCGGGAGGCAGCCGGCATGGGCCTGTTCACCACATCGAAGACCCGTGCTTTCCGCCGAGCCGAGGCCCGCGCGCTCAAGTCCCGCGCCAGGCTGGACGCGAAACTGGCCGCGAAGAACGAGACCCGCCGGATCAAGGCGACCCAGCGGTCAGAAGCCAAGGCGCTCAAAGCCCACCTCAAGGCGCAGCGCGACAGCGACAAGGCCGCGATCAAGGTCGCCGAGACGGAGCTCAAAGCGGTGCGCGAAGGAAAGCTTCTGTCCCCCACCAAGATTCGGCGGTTTCTCACCGTTTCTCGATTGCTGGCCCCCATCGTGGTGCCGCTGGTCTACCGCGTCGCCATCGCGGCACGCGGGCTGATCGACGAGCGGCGGGCAGACCGGCTCGGCGTCCCGCTCAGCCAGATCGGACAGTTCTCGGGCCACGGCGCGCAGTTGTCGGCGCGCATCGCCGGGGCGGAGCAGTCGCTGCGCTCGGTCGCGGACAAGAAACCCAAGGACGCCGAGACCAAGCAGTTCGTCGCCGCGGTCAACGAGCGTCTGGCCGACCTGTCGGCGGCCATCACCGCCGCGGAGAACATGCCCGCGTCGCGCCGTCGCGCCGCCCATGCCGCGATTGCCGAACAACTCCACGGTATCGACGCCGACCTGATGGCCCGGCTCGGGCTGATCTGAACCCTTCGTGCCGCGCAGCCCCCTTCATCCCGCAGCCCGGCTGCGCGGAATGGCGGCCGGGATGTTCACGGCGGGACTCGCGGTGGCCGCCCACTCGATGGCCGGCGGCGTGGCGCCCTCGGGTGCCGCGGCGGCGCTGCTCGCGATGCTGGCCTGCACGGTCGGAGCCCTCACCGCCACCGCGGAGCGGACCGCAGACGCGCGAATCCTTGTCGTTCTGCTGGGTGCCGGCCAGCTCCTCGGCCACCTGGTGCTGACCGCTGTCGGTCATCATCACTCCGCCGCGGCGGGCGGGATTCCAATCCCGATGCTGGTCGCGCACGTGACGGCGGTGGTGGCCGGTGGCGCACTGATCGCGGCCTGCGATCGCCTCTGCCGCTCGGTGTCCTCGGCGGTGCGCGTCTGCGCCCGCGCCGTCATGCCTGTGCCGGCAGGCCCGGCGACCGCACGGGTCGTCAGCGCCGATCAGCCACTGCGCTCCGCTCTTCTGCTCGCCGCTTCGGTGTCGCACCGGGGTCCTCCGGTCAGCCTCGCCCGCTGAACCGACGACTCCTACGACACAGAAGGACACAATCGAATGCGCATCACCGCCAGGGCGGCTCCGCGCGTCCTGATCACCGCCGCGGTAACGTCCGCGGCGCTGTCCATAGCCCTTTTGTACGGTGCCGCGCCGGCCTCGGCACATGTCCACGTCGACGCCGACGATCCGGTGCCGGGCGAGACGTCGGTGCTCACCTTTCAGGTACCGAATGAGTCCGAAAACGGCTCACTGACAACGCGGTTCAGCGTCGCCCTACCGAACGTCGCCTCGGCGAGCACCGAAGTGATGCCGGGCTGGACGGCCCGGCTGGATCGCGACGCCGCAGCCGGCACCGTCCGGACGGTGACCTGGACCGCCGGACCCGGCGTCGGCATCTCGGCCGACCAATTCGAGCTGTTCCGGGTGTCGGTGACGCTGCCGAAAGCCGACAGCGTCAGCTTGCCCGCGACGCAGACCTATTCCGACGGGACGGTGGTGCGGTGGGACCAGCCGCCACTTCCGGGCGGCGGCGAACCTGAGCACCCCGCGCCCGAATTGACGCTGGCCGCCGCGGCAGCGTCCCCGGACAACACGGCGCGGTTGCTGGCCGGCGGGGCCCTGATCGTCGCGGCCATGGCCGTCGGCGCGGCGCTGGTCGCACGGCGGCGGTCGTGAGGGGAATCCGGCGGACCGCGGCGATGGCGATCGGCGGTGTCCTGTTGACGGTCGCGGCGCTGGCCGGTGCCGGGGTCGCGTCCGCGCACGCCACTCGGATCGCCACAGATCCGGCCAGCGGCGCGTCGTTGACGCAGGGGCCGCAACGGGTCAGCGCGACGTTCAACGAGGAACTGCAGACCACCTTCGCCGCGATGACGGTGGTCGGCCCCGACGGCAACCTGTGGTCCACGGGCGATCCCGAGGTCCGGGGTGCGGTGATCAGCGTCGCCGTGCGCCCCCTCGGGGCGGCCGGGACCTACACCGTGAACTACCGCGTGACCTCAGCCGACGGGCATCCGGTGTCGGGCTCGTGGGCGTTCGATCTCACGGTGGCAGGCACCGGTCAGCCGGGCCCGTCCGCGGCGGCCAAGACCGCCGACGGCGGCATCCCGGTGTGGCCGTTCCTGGTGGTTTGCGTCGCGATCATCGGGGCCGGCGCGTGGTGGGCGGTTCGGCGCCGAACATGACGCGGACGCGGCTGCTCGCCGGTGCCCTGTCCCTCGTGGCGGCGGCGCCGGTGGCGGCGTGGTCGCTGGCCTACCCCGATGGTTCGCCGGCGACCGTGTTGGTGCGGACGCTGGCCGACTGCGCCGCCGTCGTCACGCTCGGACTGGCGGCGGTGCCGCTGCTGGAGACCGGCCGCTACCGCGGTGAGCTGAGCGCTCGTGCCACCGGACCGCTCGCCGCGGCCGCGGCGGTGTGGCTGGTGGCGGAACTGACCCGACTGGTGGTTACGGCCGCACAGACCACGGCGGTCCCGGTGATGCGGCTTGGTCTGCGCACGCCGGTGCAGTTCGCACTGGACACGACGGCCGGACGGTCTGGGCTGGTCAGCGTGGCGGCGGCGGCGGTCTGCCTGGCTGCCGTCCAAAACGGGACCGCCGCGGCGCGGACGTTGCCAGTGGTCGTGGCGACGGTGGGAGTGGCCGCGGTCGGCCTGGCGGTCAGGACGGTCACCGGCCACCTCGGAGAGAGCGCGCTGGGCGGGATCGCGGTCGCGGTGCACGCGCTGGCGGCCGCATTGTGGTGCGGGATGCTGGCGGCGCTGGCGTTGACGGTGCGGCACCGTGGCCAGTGGGCCCGGGTGCTGCCACGGTTCTCGCTGTGGTGTGTGGCGGCGTTACTGGCGGCCGGCGTGTTCAGCGCGGTCGTGATCCTGGATTCGCCCGCCGACCTGTACGCCACGGGGTACGGCCGGCTGTTGCTGGCCAAGATGGTTCTGATGCTGGCGCTGATCGTCGTGGCGTGGCGCAATCGGTCGGCATGGTTGCCCGCTGCCCGCTCGCATCAGATCAGCGCGCGGGCGTCCCAGGCGCGGTCACTGACCGAACTGGGCATCATGGCCGTCGCGTTGGCAATGGCCGCAGCACTCGCGGTTACCGGTTAGCGGTCCGTCCCCGGATCCCGCGACCTGGCATGATGGGCAGCACTGCCGGGCGTACGCGACGAGAAAACTGCAAAGGAGCAGCCACATGGCAGACGAGCAGGATCGACCCGACGAGAACCCCGACGCCGCACCGCAGGTGCCGGACCAGCCCGCATCCGAGGCCGGGGAAGCCGCCAACCCATCGGCGAAGCCGCCGTCCCGCCCCGCCAAACGGGCTCCCGCCAAGGCGACCAAGGGCGCTCCCGCCAAGGCGACCAAGCGCACCCCCGCGAAGACCACCAAGGCCACCCCGGCCAAGGCGGGCAAGTCGACCGCCAAACCTAAACCGCCGGCGAAGAAGAACCCACCGGCACCGCCGAGGCCGGCCACCCCGGCGGCCAATCCCGTGACCGTCTCTGAATTGGCCGACACCAACGGCGCCGGGCAGATCGGTGCGGCGAAAGAGGCTGCGGCGCAGGCGAAAACCACTGTCGAGACCGCGCCCGATGCCGTCATCAGGCCGGTGCCGTTGCCGGTGCCGGGCCCTGACACCTCGCGGCTCCCGCTGGCCGCGGCGCTTGCGGCCAGCCTGCTCGCGATCCTGGTGATCCTGGTGATCCGCCGCAACACGGACGACTGACGAGTCGCGCTTGACCCTTACGCGGCGTCAGGGTCGATAGTGGCGTTATGGACGCCAACACGGTCGGCTCGGTAGCCCGTCTCACCGGCCTCTCGATCCGGACGCTGCACCACTATGACCACATCGGTCTGGTGGTGCCGAGCCTGCGCACCGCCGCGGCGTACCGCGGCTACACGAACGCCGACATCGAGCGCTTGCACCTGGTTCTGGTCTACCGGGCCGCCGGCCTGCCGCTGGACGAGATTCGCACCCTGCTCGACGATCCGGCGGCCGACATCTCCGCGCATCTGCGCCGCCAGCGCGACCTGTTGTACCAGCAGGTCGAGCGACTTCAGCACACCATCAAAGCAGTGGAGGAACTCATGGACGCACACCGCGACGGCATCGTGCTCACCGCCGAGGAGCAGGTGGAGATCTTCGGCACCACGGCCTTTGACGACGAATACGCCGACGAAGCCCGGGAACGCTGGGGTGACACCGACGCCTGGCGGCAGTCGCGCGAGCGCGCCGCGATGCTGAACAAGCAGGACTGGCAACAGATCAAGGCTGAGCAGGTCACACTGCTGTCCGACCTGGCGCAGGCCAAGTGCGACGACGTCCGGCCCGGTTCGGCCGCCGCGAACGAACTGGCCGCGGGGCACCGCGGATCCATCGAACGCTTCTACGACTGCAGCGACGAAATGCGGGTGTGCCTGGTCGATATGTACCTGGCCGACGAGCGCTTCACCCGGTACTACGACGATGTCGAGCCGGGCCTGGCCCAGTTCCTGCATGATGTCGTCGGGGCTAGCAACCTGAGATAATCGACGGGTGACCATCACTCCGCGCCGGACCGCTGACCTGGTGGACGACATCGGCCCCGATGTCCGCAGCTGCGATCTTCAGTTCAACCAGTACGGCGGGCGGGTGATGTTCGCCGGCCCGATCTCCACGGTGCGGTGTTTCCAGGACAACGCACTGCTGAAATCGGTGCTCTCGGGGCCGGGTGAGGGCGGAGTGCTGGTGATCGACGGTGACGGCTCGCTGCATACCGCACTCGTCGGCGACGTCATCGCAGCGCTGGCCCAGGAGAACGGTTGGGCCGGACTGATCGTCAACGGCGCGGTGCGCGATGCCGCGGTGTTGCGCACCGTCGATATCGGGATCAAGGCGCTCGGGACCAACCCGCGCAAGAGCACGAAGACCGGCGACGGTCAGCGCGACGTGGTGGTGACGTTTGGCGGGGTGACGTTCGTGCCGGGCGAGATCGCCCACAGTGACGACGACGGGATCGTCGTCGTCACTTCGGGAGCGCTGGGTTAAACCGATACGGGCGCGCGGTGTTTGGTGAAGGCCAGAGCCTCGTCGTCGACCTTGCCGTTGCGGATGAGCCGGATGTCGAAGAAGTAATTCTGCTTGAGTCGCCACGGCGTCCGTGACCCCTGCTTGGGCAGGCTGTCCAGCGCGCGCAGCACGTAGCCGGGGGTGAAGTCCATCAGCGGCCGCTCTTCGACGGAATTGCCGGGATGCTGCGGCACGACGGTGTCATAGCCCTTGTCGTCCATGTATTTGAGGACGCGGCAGACGAACTCGGACACCAGGTCGGCCTTCAGCGTCCACGACGCGTTGGTGTACCCGATGGTGAACGCCATGTTCGGCATCCCGGACAGCATCATGCCCTTGTAGGCCATCGACTCGGTGAGGTCGACCGGCTCGCCGTTGCGGTAGATCTCGGCGCCGCCGAACAGCCGCAGGTTCAAACCTGTTGCGGTGACGATGATGTCGGCCGCGATCTCCTCGCCGGAATTCAGCCTGATGCCAGTCTCGGTGAACCGGTCGATCGTGTCGGTCACGACGTCGGCCTTGCCGTCGCGGATGGTGCGGAACAGGTCGCCGTTGGGCGCCAGGCACAGCCGCTCGTCCCACGGGTTGTACCGCGGACCGAAATGCTTCTCGACGTCGTAACCCTTCGGCAACCGCCGCTGCGCCATGGTCATCAGCGTCTTGCGCATGTACTGCGGAAAACGCCGGGCGATTTGGTACTGCATCGACTGGAACAGGATGCTCTTCCACCGGTTGACGACATACGCCGGCTTGGTCGGCAGCGATTTGTTCATCCGTACGGCGAACGGGTCGACATCGGGGAGCGCACCGATGTACGTCGGTGAGCGCTGCAGCATCGTCACGTGGCCTGCACCCGAATTGGCCAGGGCGGGAATCAGAGTCACGGCGGTGGCCCCGCTGCCGATCACGACGATCTTCTTGTCGGTGTAATCGAGGTCATCGGGCCAGTGCTGCGGGTGGACGATCTCTCCGCCGAAGTCGTCCGAACCGGCGAACTCCGGCGAGTAGCCCTTGTCGTAGTTGTAGTAGCCGCTGCAGGCGAACAGGAACGACGCCGTGATGGTGACTTCTTCACCGCCCCGGTCCACCCGCACGGTCCACTGGTTGTCCGTGTCCGACCAGTCCGCGGCCGTCACCTTGTGTCCAAAGCGGATGTGCTGGTCGATGCCGTACTCCGACACCGTCTCCTTGAGGTACGACAGGATCGAGGGACCGTCGGCGATCGACTTGTCCGAGGTCCACGGCTTGAACCGGAATCCCAGCGTGAACATGTCCGAGTCGGAGCGGATGCCCGGGTACTTGAACAGGTCCCAGGTGCCGCCGAGGTTCTCGCGGCTCTCCAGGATTGTGTAGCTCTTGGTCGGGCAGCGGTCCTGTAGATGCCAGGCGGCACTGATGCCGGAGATCCCGGCTCCCACGATCACAACGTCGACATGTTCGGTCATGTTGTAAAGCTATCAACACCGTGTTGAATAGGTCAACACCCTGTTGAGAATCTCAACACACTGTAAGGTAGGGCCCGTGACCACCGCGAGCCAGGCCCGCCCCACCCGGGCCCGCCGGTCGACGCGCCCGTCGGGCGACGACCGCGAACTGGCGATCCTGGAGACCGCGGAGCGGTTGCTGGAGGAACGCCCCTTCGCCGATATCTCGGTCGACGACCTGGCCAAGGGCGCGGGATTGTCCCGGCCGACGTTCTATTTCTATTTCCGGTCGAAGGACGCGGTGCTGCTGACGCTGTGGGAGCGGGTGATCACCGAGGCCGACTCGGCGCTGGAGGCGCTGGCGGACGAGGTAGGAGATGACCACTCCGACATCTGGCGGCCTGCCATCGGGGTCTTCTTCGAAACCTTCGGGAGCCATCGCGGTGTGACTCTGGCCGGGGCAGCCGCCGAAGCCAGCAATGGCGAGGTTCGGAACATCTTCGCGACGTTCATGCAGAAGTGGATCGACTTCACTGCGGCGACGATCGCCGCCGAGCGGAAACGCGGCGCGGCACCGGAGACGCTGCCCGTGCAGGATCTCGCCACCGCGCTGAACCTGATGAATGAGCGCACACTGCTCGCGTCGTTCGCGGCCGAGGCGCCCGGCGTGCCCAATGAGCGCGTACTCGACACGCTCGTCCATATCTGGGTCACCAGTATCTACGGCGAACAGCGGTAACCGTCGGACCGTGATGCGAACATATGTTCGTGTCGGTACGCGAATTGGCGTCGATCCTGCACGCGGACCTGGATTCCTTCTACGCGTCCGTGGAGCAGCGTGACGACCCCTCGCTGCGCGGGCGGCCGGTGATCGTCGGCGGCGGGGTCGTGCTGGCTGCCAGTTACGAAGCCAAGGCGTACGGCGTGCGCACCGCGATGGGCGGCCGCCAGGCCCGGCAGCTGTGCCCACACGCGATCGTCGTCCCGCCGCGGATGAAGGCCTATTCGGAGGCCAGCGACCGGGTCTTCGAGGTGTTCCGCGACACCACACCGCTCGTGGAACCCGTGTCGGTGGACGAGGCGTTCCCGGACGTCTCCGGGCTGCGCCGGGTTGCGGGCGAGCCGGTGCAGATCGCGGCGAAGCTGCGTGTGGACGTCCGCGACCGCGTCGGTCTGCCCATCACCGTGGGCATCGCCCGAACCAAGTTCCTGGCCAAAGTGGCCAGCCAGGAGGCCAAGCCCGACGGACTGCTGCTGGTGCCGCCCGACCGGGAGCTGGCGTTCCTGCGACCGCTGCCGGTGCGGCGGCTGTGGGGCGTCGGGGCCAAGACGGCCGAGAAGCTGCACGCCTATGGGATCGAGACGGTGGCCGACGTCGCCGAGCTCAGCGAGTCCACGCTCGGCTCGATGGTGGGCGGGGCGATGGGCCGCCAGCTCTTCGCACTGTCCCGCAACATCGACCGGCGCCGGGTACAGACGGGCATCCGGCGGCGATCGGTCGGGTCTCAGCGCGCGCTGGGCCGCGCCGGCAACACCATGTCACCCGCCGAGGTGGACGCCGTGGTGATCAACCTGATCGACCGCATCACCCGGCGCATGCGCGCCGCGAACCGGACGGGCCGCACCGTGGTGCTGCGGTTGCGTTTCGACGATTTCGGGCGCGCCACCCGTTCGCACACATTGCCGCGGGCCACGGCCTCCACCGAGGTCATCCTGGACGCGGCCCGGGGTCTGGTGCGGGCGGCCGCCCCGTTGATCGCCGAGCGCGGGCTGACCCTGGTGGGTTTCGCGGTGTCCAACATCGACCGCGACGGCGCGCAGCAGCTGGAGCTGCCCTTCGACGAGCAGGTCGACGTGCTGGCCCTCGATTCCGCCGTCGACCTGGTTCGCCGTCGCTACGGCAACAGCGCGCTCACCCGGGGTGTCCTGCTCGGCCGCGATCCCGGCGTGGAGATGCCGCACCTGCCGGACTGAGCTCTACCCGTTTGCCGCTGCCCACTCCAGCAGCCGCTCGGCCGGCCAGGTGTTGACGATCCGGTCCGCAGGCACGCCGGCGTCCAGCGCGCGCTGGGCGCCGTAGCCGAGGAAGTCGAGCTGCCCTGGTGCGTGCGCGTCGGTGTCGATGGAGAAGTGGCAGCCGATCTCCAGCGCCAGGTTCAGCAGCCGGCTCGGCGGGTCCCGGCGCTCCGGCCGCGAATTGATCTCGACGGCGGTGCCGTGATCGCGGCACGCCTTGAACACCTTCTCCGCGTCGAACTTCGATTCGCCGCGCAGGCCGCGACTGCCCTCGACCAGCCGCCCGGTGCAATGCCCGAGGACATCGGCGTCGCCGCTGGACACCGCCTTCACCATCCGCCGTGTCATCGACGCCGAGTCCATCGCGAGCTTGGAATGCACGCTGGCCACCACGACGTCGAGGCGCTCGAGCAGTTCGGGTTCCTGATCCAGGCTGCCGTCATCCAGGATGTCCACCTCGATACCGGTCAGGATGCGCATCGGCGCGAACTCCCCGCGGATTTCGTCGATGAAGTCGAGTTGGGTGCGCAGCCGCTGCGGTGACAGTCCGTTGGCCACGGTCAGCCGCGGCGAGTGATCGGTCAGCGCGCAGTATTCGTGGCCCAGTTCCTTTGCGGTGGCCATCATTTCCTGGATCGTCGCCGATCCGTCCGACCAGTTCGAGTGCAGGTGCAGGTCACCACGCAGCGCGGCGCGGATCTCGCCGCCGCCCAGATCCTCGGCCGCCGCCCGTAATTCGACGAGAGCATCGGGTTCGCGACCGGCCCACGCCTGCGCGATCACCTTCGCGGTCTTGGGACCGATGCCGGTCAGCGACTGCCAGCTGTTGGCTGTGCCGTGTCGCTCCCGCTCGTCGTCGTCGAGCGCTTCGACGATGTCGGCGGCATTGCGGTAGGCCATCACCCGGCGGGAATCCTCCCGGGCCCGGTCCTTGTAGTAGGCAATCTGGCGCAGCGCCGTCACCGGATTCATACATCCAGTGTGCCCGGACTAGGCGCCGCCAGACACAATGATGGCCGTGGCCGAGATCAGTCCCTTTCGCATCGCCGTTCCCGACGACGACCTGGCCGACCTGCGCCGGCGGCTGACGGGCACCCGCTGGCCGGAGGCGGAGTGCGTCGACGACTGGAGCCAGGGCATGCCGTTGGCCTACACCCGCGAACTCGCCATCTACTGGGCCGACGGGTACGACTGGCGGGCGCGGGAGGCCGCGCTGAACCGTTTCGACCAGTTCACCACCGAGATCGACGGGCTGGACATCCATTTCATC
Source organism: Mycobacterium sp. (assembly GCA_025965815.1). Taxonomy (GTDB): domain Bacteria; phylum Actinomycetota; class Actinomycetes; order Mycobacteriales; family Mycobacteriaceae; genus Mycobacterium. The sequence continues at coordinate 3,514 of JAOPWF010000133.1, read as the reverse complement.
CACCAGCGGTCGCCCCACCCCGACGCCTTCCCGCTGATCATCACCCACGGCTGGCCCGGTTCGGTGGTCGAGTTCCACAAGGTGATCGAGCCACTGACCGACCCGACGGCACACGGCGGCCGGGCCGATGACGCCTTCCACGTGGTCTGCCCGTCGCTGCCCGGTTACGGCTTCTCCGGCAAGCCGGCGGCTACCGGCTGGGGTGTCGGCAAGGTGGCCGAAGCGTGGGAGACGCTGATGGTCCGACTGGGTTACGACCGCTACGGCGCGCAGGGTGGAGATTGGGGCGCGGCGGTCACGGCCCAGATGGGCCGCAATCGCGGGCACTGCGTCGGGATTCACACGAACATGCCGATCGGTAGCCCCCCGGCGGGAGGTCTGGACAATCCGAGCGTAGCGGAGCAGCAAGCCCTGGCGGCGTTGGCCCATTACCAGCGGTTGGACTCCGGCTACGCCAAGCAGCAGTCGACCCGGCCGCAGACACTCGGCTACGGGCTGGTGGACTCCCCGGTGGCCCAGCTGGCCTGGATCGTCGAGAAGTTCTGGTCGTGGATGGACTGCGACGGCCACCCGGAGAATGTGCTCAGCCGGGATGAGCTGCTCGACAACGTGATGCTGTACTGGCTGACCGGCTCGGGAGCGTCATCGGCACGCTTGTACTGGGAGAGCATGGCCACCGGCTCCGGACCCGCGGCGCCCGTCGAATTGCCCACCGGCGTAGCCGCATTCCCCAAAGAGATCATCCGTGCTCCGCGACACTGGTGCGAGGCGAACTACAACATCACCCGCTGGACGACGATGCCGAAAGGCGGGCACTTCGCTGCCTTCGAGCAGCCCGACCTGTTCGTGGACGACGTCCGCGCGTTCTTCGCCACCGTGCGCTGACCCAGGCACTACCCAGGAAGCCGGACTACGCTGGCGCCGGTGCAATTCGCCTTCAAAACCTCACCGCAGAACACCACCTGGGCCGAGATGCTGCCGCTCTGGCAGCAGGCCGACGATATCGAGGTCTTCGAGTCCGGCTGGACTTTCGACCACTTCTATCCGATCTTCTCCGATCCCACCGGCCCCTGTCTGGAGGGCTGGATCACGCTGACCGCGCTGGCGCAGGCCACCAAGCGGCTGCGGCTGGGCACGCTGGTCACCGGCATCCACTACCGGCACCCGGCGGTGCTGGCCAATATGGCCGCGGCACTCGACGTGATCTCCAACGGTCGGCTCGAGTTGGGCATCGGCGCCGGCTGGAACGAGGAGGAGTCCGGCGCCTACGGAATCGAGCTGGGCAGCATCAAGGAGCGCTTCGACCGGTTCGAGGAGGCCTGCCAGGTGCTCATCGGCCTGCTGTCCCAGGAGACGACGGACTTCGACGGCAAGTTCTACCACCTCAAGGACGCCCGCAACGAGCCGAAGGGCCCGCAACGTCCGCATCCGCCGATCTGCATCGGTGGCAGCGGCGAGAAGCGCACCCTGCGCATCACCGCCCAGTACGCCGACCACTGGAACTTCGTCGGCGGCACCCCCGAGGAGTTCGCCCGTAAGCGTGACGTGCTGGCCGCCCACTGCGCCGACGTCGGGCGGGACCCGAAGGAGATCAGGCTCTCCGCGCATGTCCGGCTGAGCCCCGATCGCAATTACAAGCAGGTCGTCGAGGACGCCGCCGCGCTGGGTGAGGAAGGCCTGGACTTGGCGATCGTGTATCTGCCGCCGCCCTACGATCCGGCGGTTCTTGAGCCGCTGGCGGATGCGATTTCGGCATCAGGGCTGGTCAAGGCATCAATGAACTGACGATAACGATAATATAACGGTCTGGCAAAGCCAGAGTTGCGCCCCGCCGAGACCGGCGCGTTGCGCTGTCCAACGGGCGTTACGTGCCGTAGCGGAGGAGCTCGTCGGCGGTCACCAGACGCTCGTGCTTGGCGGGGAACTCGCGGCTCTTCACCGGGTGGCGGAGCAATGACCAGGCGATTCGCCTGACCCGAGAACGGGATATCGGGTTGAGGTACACAAGGATCACTCCTGCGGTTCGTTACTTACTCAATTCTTAAAGTCCGTGAGCAACACTACCGCAGCGCCCACGCGGAGTCATTAGATACCCGCCGGTTGGCAAACAGAGTTAGGCGCGCCGATTAATAGTCGGATGATTCCTATGGGGCTGGAGTGACTAACGTGCCTGGATGCGACCGCTCATCGCTGCGGCGCGGTTGTCGGCTTGATCGGAGCCGGCAACGCTGTGTGACCCATCAGGTAGCGGTCCACCGCGGATGCGGCGGCCCTGCCCTCAGCGATCGCCCAGACGATCAGTGACTGCCCGCGGCCCATGTCACCGGCGACGTAGACCCCCGGCACCGACGTCTCGAAGTCGGCGCCACGGGAGACGTTGCCACGGTCGGTGAACCCGACGCCAAGGTCCGTCAGCAGACCGCCCTGCTCGGGTCCGACGAAGCCCATCGCCAGTAGCACCAGATCGGCCTCGAGCTCGAAGTCGCTTCCCGGGACCTTCTCGAACTTGCCGGCCTTCATCTCGACCTCGTGCACTCGCAGTGCCGTGACCATGCCGTCGGCTCCGATGAATTCCTCGGTATTCACCGAGAAGATCCGCTCCCCGCCTTCTTCGTGGGCGGACGAGACGCGGAACATCAGCGGGTAGGTCGGCCACGGCGTGGTCTGGGCGCGCTCCTCCGGCGGGCGCGGCATGATCTCGAACTGGTGCACGCTGGCCGCCCCCTGTCGGTGCGTGGTGCCAAGGCAGTCGGCGCCGGTGTCCCCGCCGCCGATGATGACCACCTTCTTGCCCCTGGCGGTGATCGGCGGCTCGCCGTCGTCGCCCAGCACGGGGTCGCCCTGCTGGACCCGGTTGGACCACGGCAGGTACTCCATCGCCTGATAGATCCCGTCCAGCTCGCGGCCGGGAATCGGCAGGTCACGCCATGCGGTCGCACCCCCGGCCAGCACCACGGCGTCGAAGTCGGCGCGCAACTGGTCCGCGGTGACGTCGACGCCGACATTGACCGCGGCCTGGAACTGGGTGCCTTCGGCCTCCATCTGTTCCAGCCGGCGGTCGATGTGGCGCTTCTCCATCTTGAATTCCGGGATGCCGTAGCGCAGCAGCCCACCGAACCGGTCGGCACGCTCGAACACCGTCACCGCATGCCCCGCCCGGGTGAGCTGCTGAGCCGCGGCCAACCCCGCCGGGCCCGAGCCGACGACGGCGACGGATCGGCCGGTCAGCGTGTCCGGCGGCAGCGGCACGACCCAACCCTCGTCGAAGGCGTTGTCGATGATCTCGACCTCGACCTGCTTGATCGTCACCGGATCCTGGTTGATGCCCAGCACACCGGAGGCCTCACAGGGCGCCGGGCACAGCCGCCCGGTGAACTCGGGGAAGTTGTTGGTGGCGTGCAGCCGTTCGATCGCGTCGCGCCACCGGTCCCGGTACACCAGGTCGTTCCACTCCGGGATCAGGTTGCCCAGTGGGCAGCCGTTGTGGCAGAACGGGATTCCGCAGTCCATGCAG
>JAOPWF010000113.1 GCA_025965815.1 Mycobacterium sp. | reverse complement strand
GGTCCGTTCGGGCCCGGTTCCTGCGGCGGCTCAACCGGCGGGTACTGCCCGGAACCGTACTGACCCGAACCGTATTGCCCTGTGCCGTATTGGCCCGACCCGTACAGCCCGGTCCCGTACTGGCCCGGCCCGTATTGCCCGTACTGGTTGTGGGGAGGCAGCGGCTCAGTGGGGTTCGGAACGGGAGGAGGCTGATAGGTGGGACCGTTGGGGGCCTGCCCGGCGTACGCCGGATCGTTGTACGCCGGGTAGCTGCCGCCCAGTGGCTGGGTCGGCTCGGATCCCTCCGGTCGTGGCGAATCGTTCATGCCCACCTCATGGCTGCAGGGTACCTGCGGCGCCTCTGCAGGCGGCGGGTGTCGTAGCGGCGGGCCGACCTTAGGCCCCTTGCGCCCGTTGCGGGGTCACCACCAGGCGGCGTCCGACCTGCCGCAGGTGATCGCGTTCGCGACCTCGTCCAGTTGCGGGACGCGCCGCGGCGAGACGGGCTCAACGAACACATGGAGCGTGTCCCCGCCAATCTCGAAGCGGCCGAGCGCGGGCTGTCCGGCCGCGAGAACGGACCGCGTCAGCCCGCACACCTGTGCCCCGACCACGCCGTCGGCCAACCGTCCGCTGACCACCCCGTCGGGCCCCACCACCAACGCGGTGCCGACCCCAGCGCCCGGGGACATCGACCGCGGCACCGTCGCCAACGCCGCCGTCTGCCGGGAATGACAGATGTTCAGAAGGTCGGCGAGATGTCGCGCATGAGCCGTTTTATCCGCCCACCAGGCGTCCAAGGCGGATAACCGCGCGGTCTCCGTCGTGCCGTTCCGCGGAGTTTTCGTGCCCGCTAGCTCGGTTTACACCGCCGTAACTGCGCGTCAATTACGGTTGCGCCATGCGAGGCACCACGCCGCGGACTTTGGGTGTCGAGGAGGAATTCCACCTTGTCGACCTCAAAACCCGGCGGTTGACGGCGCGCGCACCCGAACTGCTGGGCGAGCTTTCCGACCATTACGTCGCCGAGCTGCAACGCTGCGTGGTGGAAATGAACAGCGGTGTCGTCGACACCCTAGACGGCCTGCGGGACGACCTACAGGGCCACCGCGGGGTGCTGGTGGACGCCGCCGCCAAGCTGGGCATGGGGGTGGTCGCCGCGGGGTCGGTGCCGTTGTCGGTACCCGCGGAGATGCAGGTCACCCAGACCGCGCGGTATCGTCAGATGCTCTCCGACTACCAACTGCTCGCCCGCGAACAGCTGATCTGCGGCACCCAGGTACACATCGGTATCGACGACCGGGACGAGGCGGTGGCCGTTGCCAACCGGGTCGCCCCGTACCTGCCCACGCTGCTGGCGCTGTCGGCCAGTTCGCCGTTCTGGGCGGACGGCTCCGACACCGGATACTCCAGCGCGCGCACGCTGGTCTGGCAGCGCTGGCCGACGACGGGTCTCGCCGCCCCCGCGGCGTCGGCCGCCGAATACGACCAGCTGGTCGAGGATTTGGTGGCGAGCGGGGTCATCACCGACGCCGGCATGGTCTACTTCGACGTCCGGCCGGCGAATGCGGCACCGACGCTGGAGCTGCGGGTCTGTGACAGCTGCCCGTCGGTGGACACCATCGTCCTGATCGCCGGGTTGTTCCGGGCTGTTGTCGAACGCGAATTGACAGCGCTGCGCGACGGCAGCACCCCGGCGAAGGTGTCGCCGACGCTGGGCCGGGCGGCGCTGTGGCGGGCGGCGCGTTCAGGGCTGGAGGGTGAACTCGTCGACATCAACGGTCCGGGGAGCCGGCCCGCGGCCGATGTGGTCGCCGAACTGGTCCGCGCCCTGCGTCCCCAGCTGGAGTCCGTCGGCGACTGGCCCATCGTCAGCGAGCTTACCCGGCAGGTGCTCATCGCCGGCACCTCGGCCGCGCGCCAGCGCCGGGCACTGCGGCGCCGCGGTCGACTCACCGACGTCGTCGACCAGTTGATCGCCGAGACCGCCGGGCGTTGGCCGAACATCGCCGCGGCCGTGAGCGAGGACCCGACGCTGCTGTTCGGCTACCAACCGGACAGCGACTACGACACCACCGACAACAGGACAGCGGTCAGCTACGACGAGGCGGTGCACCCCAGCGGCCGCCCACGCGCCCGCTACGAGAAGATCCTCGGCACCGTCGCGCAACTCGGCGTGGCCACCCTGCGATCCCGCGAGGCCGGCATCGAGCAGGAACAGCGGGCCGACAACATCACCTTTCGGGTGAAGGGCCAGACCCGCGCCCAGCTGTTCCCCGTCGACCTGATGCCCCGGCTGGTGGACGCCGGTGAGTGGGCGGGGCTGACCGACGGCCTCGGCCAGCGGGCCAGGGCGCTCAACGCGTTCCTGAGGGACATCTACTCCGGCCAGCAGATCGTCGCCGACGGCATCATCGGTGTGCATGCACTCGACCGGGCACCGGGCTTCCGGTCGACGGGCCGGCTGTCTGACGACTCGGTCCGCGCCCACATCAGCGGTACCGACCTGGTCTGCGACCGTCCAGGGCACTGGATGGTGCTCGAGGACAACCTGCGGATTCCATCCGGCACCGCCTACGCGATAGTGAACCGGCGGCTCTTGAGCAAGCACTTGCCCGAACTGGTCTGGCCCGAGGACATCGGCAACGTCGACGAGGTGCCGAATCTGCTGCTGGAGACGCTGCGCGCTTCGGCGCCCCGACGCGTCACCGGTGAGCCGACGGTGGCCCTGCTGTCAGCGGGCTGGGATGACTCCGCCTGGTTCGAGCACACCTTCCTCGCCGAGGAGATGGGGATCCCGCTCGTGCGGTCCTCGGACCTTTCGGCGCAGGACGGGAACCTGCTGCGCCACATCGGTTCCGAAACACACACCGTAGACGTGATCTATGCCCGGATGGACGAGGACATGCTGCTGTCCTCCACCGGCTACGACGGCTGCCCGCTGCGGCCGGACCTGCTTAAGGCGGTGAACAACGGCAGCCTGACCATCGCGAACTCGCTGGGCAACGGGATCGGCGACGACAAAGCCATCTACGCCTATGTGCCGGCGATGATCGAGTACTACCTCAACGAGAAGCCGCTACTGGCACAGGTGCCCACCTGGACCTGTGCCGAACGGTCCCAACGGGATTACGTGCTGGACAATCTCGCGGACCTGGTGGTCAAGCCGATCGACGGGTTCGGCGGCGCCGGTGTGCTGATCGGACCGGAGGCGTCCGACGCGGCGCTGGATGCCCGCAGGCGGGAACTGCAGACCCAGCCTGAGCGCTACATCGCCCAGGAGGTGGTCGCGCTCTCCACCCACCCGACCTTCGACGGGGAGGGCATGTTCCCGCACCACGTCGACCTTCGCGCGTTCGTCCACCTGCGGCCCGGGCCAGGCGATTCGGTCACCGCGCACGTCATGCCGGCCGGGCTGACCCGGGTCGCGGCCCGGGGTTCCCGCATCGTGAACTCCTCCTCGGGCGGCGGCAGCAAGGACACCTGGATATTGGCCGGCGGCGGGGACAACAGCCAGCACGAGGACGCCGGGGAGATTCCGGCCGAACGTCTGACTGAGGCAAGCTAGAGCCAGCATGGCTTGAGGGAGCGGGAAACATGTGCGGTATATGCGGCGAAGTCCGCTGGGACGGCCGGTCGGCGGACGTCGCGGCGGTGACCCGGATGACGGGGGCGATGGTGTCGCGCGGTCCGGACTCCGACGGCGTCGTCGCGCACGGCCCGGTGGCCCTGGGCCATCGCAGGCTGTCGATCATCGACCTGTCCGCCCGCGGCGCGCAGCCGATGGTGGACAGCGACCTCGGGCTGACGCTGGTCTTCAACGGCTGCATCTACAACTACAAGGAACTGCGCAACGAACTGGAAGCGGCCGGTTACCGGTTCTTCTCCACCGCCGACAGCGAAGTGGTGATCAAGGGGTTCCACCGCTGGGGCACCCAGTGCGTGGACCGGTTCAAGGGGATGTTCGCCTTCGCCATCGCCGACCGCGAGACCGGTGTCGTCACACTGGCCCGCGACCGTCTGGGCATCAAACCGCTCTATCTGGCCGAGACGCCAGGGCGGCTGCGGTTCGCGTCGACAGTGCGGGCCCTTCTGGAGGGCGGCGACGTGGACACCGAGATCGACCGCTACGCCCTGCACCACTACATGAGTTTCCATTCCGTGGTCCCCGCGCCGCGCACCATGTATGAGGGCGTGCGCAAGCTGCCGCCGGCCACCGTGCGGGTGGTTCAGCCCGACGGCTCGCACGCCGACACCGTGTACTGGTCACCGTCCTTCCTGCGCGACCCGGCGCGCGCGTCCTGGTCGGCCCGCGACTGGGAGGACGCGGTGATGAACGCGCTGCGCACCGCGGTGGAACGTCGCATGGTCGCCGACGTGCCGGTCGGGGTGCTGCTGTCCGGCGGCATCGACTCATCGATCGTCGTCGCCCTGCTCGCCGAGCAGGGTCAGCACGGCCTGGCCACCTTTAGCATCGGCTTCGACTCGGCCGGTGGCGAATCCGGTGACGAGTACTTCTATTCCGATCTGATCGCCAAGACCTTCGACACCAACCACCACCGTATCCACATCGACTCGTCGCGGCTGCTGCCCGCCGTGCCGAAAACCATTGCGGCCATGAGTGAACCGATGGTCAGCCACGACTGTGTGGCGTTCTACCTGCTCTCGGAGGAAGTGAGCAAGTCGGTCAAGGTGGTGCAGTCCGGCCAGGGCGCCGACGAGATCCTGGCCGGCTACGACTGGTATCCGCCGCTGGCCAACGTCGCCCGCGAGCAGACCACCGACGCCTACGCAAAGGTGTTCTTCGACCGCGGGCACGCCGATGTGCTGGCGATCCTGTCGCCCGACTACAGCATCGCCGAGGATCCGAGTCGCCAGTTCGCCATGGCGCATCAGTCGGCGCCGGGGGCCGTTACCGCCGTGGATGCCGCACTGCGGCTGGACACCACGGTGATGCTGATCGACGACCCGGTCAAGCGCGTCGACACGATGACGATGGCGTGGGGACTGGAGGCTCGGGTGCCGTTCCTCGACCATGACTTCGTCGAGCTGGCCGCCAGCTGCCCGGCCGACCTGAAGCTGGCCTCCGGCGGCAAGGGCGTACTCAAGGAGGCGTCGCGTGCCCTGCTGCCCGCCGAGGTCATCGACCGGACCAAGGGTTACTTCCCGGTGCCGGGCATCCGCCACCTGAACGGTCCGGTCCTCGACATGGTCCGCGACGCGCTGACCAACGACGCCGCCCGTGCCCGCGGGCTGTACCGACCCGAGACCGTCGAGGCACTCCTGGCCGCTCCCAACCAGACTCGCACCACACTGGGCGCCAACTCGCTGTGGCAGCTCGCTGTACTTGAGATGTGGCTGCAGAGCATGGAAAGCTAACCGCGCGTGGGGCAACAGGTCCGCGCCACGTATGGCGCATCGCTGTCACCCGATGCCACCGCGTTCGCCCACATCGTCGACGACGGTGGCTATCCACGGGCGGTGCAGCGCTTCTTGCGGGGTTGGCGGGCGAGCTCGTCGCGCGACGTCGAACTGCCGGTCGACGGCCCGGTCACCCGCGTCATCCACTCCGCCGACGGCCACTGGCTGGCTTGCCAGGTCGCTCCCGACGGCGGCACCCGCACCCAAATCTGGGTTGTCACCACCGATCCCGACGACCGTGACGCCCACCGCGTCGACACTTGGGAGCCGGGTGCCCCGGAGGGCACCGCGGAGCTGATCGGCTGGGACGGTGTCCAGGTGGCGGCCATCCTGACCGGCGAGGACGGCGTGGGCAGTTCGTGCCTGATCAACCCGGCCGACGGAAACACCATCGTGCTTGACCGCCGTTCGGGCGGCAGGCTCGTGGACGCATGGGCCGGGGCGTCGCTGGTCCGCGTCGGCCCACGGTGCTACCGCGACCTGATCATGCTGCACGGCCTGACCGAGATCGCGCTGCTCCCGTCGGATCCCGGATCGACCACCGACGCCGGCGTCATCCTCGACGACCACAGTCCGCGCCGCCTTCGCTACGGTGCGGATGGCGAGCTCACCAAGCTCTACTACCCGGCGAAAACCTACGGCCTCAACAGCACCCGGGGTTACGTGCGTGCGCTGATCCGCAGCGACAACGGTGGCGAGCACGCGCGCCTGATCGAGGTGACCACCACCGAGGACGGCGTGTCCTACCACGTGGTCGCCGAACGGCGCGGCTACGACCTCGACGAGTTCGTCGTCAGCGACGACCTGTCCACGGTGGCGCTGCTGTGGAACATCAACGGCTGCAGTGAGTTGCAAATCCTCGAATACGCCGACAACACACTCACCGACCCGATCCCGCTGCCAGGACTGGTGGCCGGCGAGCTCAGCATCAGTGCGGGCGGGTCGATGGTCGCGATGACTGTCCAGGGCCCGGCCACGCCGCGCACCGTCGAACTGGTCGACCCGCGGACCCGGGAGTGGGAGCGCATCGACCGCGAACCCAGTGGCGGACCGGTGACCGCGGCGCCCACCCTGGAAAAGATCACCGCGCGAGACGGACTGACTCTCATCGGGTGGCTGTATCGCCCGCCCGCCGGCATCGAAGCGGTCGGCTCACTGATCTATCTGCACGGCGGCCCCGAGGGCCAGGCCCGGCCCGAATACAGCGAGATCTTCCCGCCGCTGCTCGAGGCGGGGATCACGGTGTTGACCCCCAACGTCCGGGGGTCCGGCGGGTTCGGTAAGACCTTCGTCCACGCCGACGACAAGGAACTGCGGTTCGCGGCCATCGACGACGTGGCGGACTGCGTGAAGTTCCTGGTGCACCGCGGCCTCGCGGAGCCCGACCGGATCGCCTGCGCG
>JAOPWF010000092.1 GCA_025965815.1 Mycobacterium sp. | reverse complement strand
TTCCTGCTGGCGCTACTCCTGAACGCCACCAGCAACATTCTGGTCACCGGCTTGTTCTCCGGGCTGCTGACCTTCATCTACTTCGTGGCGTTCGAAGTGACCCAGGGGTGGACGCCGGGCAAGAAGGTGCTCGGACTCAGTGTGCGCGGGCCGGGCGGTGCGCCGAAACCGACGATCCAACAGTCGGCCATCCGCAACTCCTTCACCCTGCTGTCGATCATTCCCTACATCGGCGGTCTGCTCGCTGTCATCGCGTACATCGTGATCGCCGTGACCATCAACAACAGCCCGACGAAGCAGGGCAAGCACGACGAACTCGCCGGCGGGACCCAGGTCGTCAAGGGCTGATCGCCCCCGCAGCGCCCTTCGCCCGCCGGCTCGCCGGGTCAGATCACCAGTCCGAGCAGCAGCACCAAGAGCAACCCGCTCACTGAGAGCACCGTTTCCATCAGCGACCAGGACTTGATGGTCTGTCCCACCGACATGCCGAAGTACTCCTTCACCAGCCAGAATCCGGCGTCGTTGACGTGGGAGAAGAACAGTGAGCCGGCGCCCACAGCCAGCACGATCAGCGAGACCTCGCCGGCACTCATACCCTCGACCAGACCTAGCATCAGCGACGAGGCGGTGATGGTGGCCACGGTCGCCGAACCGGTCGCCAATCGGATCAAGACGGCGAGCACCCATGCCAGCAGGATGACCGAGATGTTGGCCGACTTGGCCCAGTCCGCCAACAGCGTTCCGATGCCTGTGTCCACCAGAACCTGCTTGAAGCCGCCGCCGGCCGCAACGATCAGGATGATGCCCGCGACGGGCGGCAGCCCGGATTCGACGCACTTGCTCAGCGTCTCGCGCGACATACCGGCGCCCCGGCCCAGGGTGAACAGGCCGACTACGACCGCGATCAGCAGCGCGATCAACGGCGTGCCGAGCACGTCGAAAATCTGGCGGAACAACTGGTTCTTGTCGTCGATGAAGATGTCGACGAGTGCCTTGCCGAGCATGAGTGCCACCGGGAGCAGGACGCTGAACAACGTGATGCCGAAGGAGGGCCGACGCCGCTGCGTCGTCCGCGTCGCCGTCGCCGTCGTCGTGCCGCCGGCGGCGGCTTCCGACGTGGTCCCAGTCTCGCGATCGTCGGTGGCGAAATCGTCCGCCGCGAACCGGTCCGGTACGTCCACGACGACCCATCGGCCGGCGAGCTTGCCGAACAACGGACCCGCAACGATCACGGTCGGGATCGCGACCGCCACACCCAGTGCCAGCGTGATACCGAGATCAGCATTGAGCAGTTGGATCGCCGTCAGCGGTCCCGGGTGTGGTGGCACCAGACCGTGCATCGCGGAAAGACCTGCGAGCGCCGGGATCCCGACGGTGATCAGTGACAGCTGGGACCGCTTTGCGACGAGGTAGATGACCGGCATCAACAGCACGAGGCCGATCTCGAAGAACATCGGCAGGCCGATGATCGCGCCCACCAACGCCATTGCCCAGGGCAGCGCGCGCGGCGAGGCGTGTCCGACGATGGTGTCGACGATTTCGTCGGCACCCCCCGAATCGGCGAGGAGTTTGGCGAACATCGCGCCGAGCGCGATGAGGATCCCGACCCCTGCCGCCGTGGTGCCGAAGCCGTCGGCGAATGACTTCAGGATGTCTGCCGGCTTCTCCGCCGCGACGAGTCCGACCGTCAACGCGCCGAAAATCAAAGCCAGGAACGGGTGCAGCTTGGCGACGGTGATCAGAACGACGATGAGTGCGATGCCGGCCAGAGCGGCGAGAATGAGCTGCCAGCCGGACGCGACCGGCTCGGGCAGTTTGGGGGCGTCGTCCGCGAGGATGACGAGTGCGGGGTTCATCACTTCTCCTGTTCGGTGGCGCGGGCGGCGGACAGACCGACATAGGAGTCGACGATCGAGTCGATGTTCTGGTCGACGTCGATAGTGACCCCGCGTTCGTCTGCCTCGAGCGGTTCGAGCGTGGCGAACTGTGAATCGAGCAGGGTGGGCGGCATGAAGTGACCGGGCCGGCTGGCCTGCCTGCGGCCGATCACCTCGGGCGATCCGCTGAGGTGGACGAACTCCACCTCAGGGCAGTGCTTACGCAGTTGGTCGCGATAGCGACGCTTGAGCGCCGAACAGCTCATGACGCCACCGTCGTGGTGATCCGCGAGCCATTGCCCAATCGTCTCCAACCACGGGAACCGGTCGTCGTCGTTCAGCGGTTGACCGGCCGTCATCTTGGCGATGTTCGCCGCCGGATGGAAGTCGTCGGCGTCGCCGAACGGCACGCGAAGGCGTTGCGCGAGCGCGGCCCCCACTGTCGATTTGCCCGACCCCGATACGCCCATGACGACGATTGGTGACCCCATTACCCCTACCTACCCCTTGTGCTGGACGTCACACAGCATGCCGTAATCGTCATACGATTGCAAGACTGCATCGAAATGATCCGCTCTTTATCTCGATAGCAAAGCTATGACAAGATGTATAGGTGGCGCCGCATCCAAACGTCGGTGCGTTGCACGGCAACCTGCTCACAGCGCTCGGCACCGGCATCGTGTCCGGCCGGCTGGCTACCGGCCAGGTGATCAACCTAGAAGGTGTCAGCGCCGAGCACGGCGTATCGCGCAGCGTGGCGCGTGAGGCGGTCCGGGTGCTGGAGTCCATGGGGATGGTCGCCTCGCGCCGCAGAGTCGGCATCACCATCCAGCCTCCGGAAAAATGGAATGTTTTCGACCCCAGGTTGATTCGGTGGCGCCTGGAGTCCGGAGACCGCGCCGCACAATTGGTCTCGCTCTCGGAGTTGCGCCGTGGCTTCGAGCCGGTGGCGGCGGCGCTCGCCGCAGCGCGCGCCGATCCGCATCAGTGCCGCATCATGGCCGCAGCGGTGTCCGACATGGTCGTACACGGTCGCTCGGGTGATCTGGAGGCGTACCTGTTGGCGGACAAGGTCTTTCACCGCACGCTGCTCGAGGCCAGCGGGAACGAGATGTTCCGCGCCCTCAATGACGTCGTCGCCGAGGTGCTCGCCGGTCGCACCCACCACGGAATGATGCCGGCCAGACCCAACCCGGCGGCCATCGAGTTGCACGACGAGGTCGCCCGCGCGATCCGCCTGCGTGACGGAGTTGCCGCCGAGCGTGCCATGCGGGCGATCATCGACGAGTCGGCCACGGCTGTCGCGGAAGAGTTTTCGTTCGGCACCGATCGGGGCGGCCCGGCTAGAGGCCGATAACGCCCGCTTTACCAAGTTCGGCGATGCGTTGCGCGCTGACGCCGATCTCCTGAAGTACCGCCTCGGTGTGCTGGCCGATCGTGCATCCGCCGCCGGCCTTGGTCCTGGACCGCGAAAACCGGTACAGCGGTGCGAGGCGCCGGTGTTCGCCGAACACCGGACTGTCGGCGGTCACCGCGTAGCCGGCGCCAAAGAAGTCGTC
>JAOPWF010000070.1 GCA_025965815.1 Mycobacterium sp. | reverse complement strand
CGCACCCGCTTCGGAGCGTGCCCAGGCGGGCCCGCGTCTGATTCAACGCGTTCTGACGGTAATCCACCGCGATCAGTCGCGAAGTAAGCGTGGTAAGCCGTTCGGTATTGCGGCCAGCACCAGGTGAAAGCTCCAGAACAGTTCCGAAATCGAAGTCTTTGATGAGCGGCCAGATAATTTCTTTCCACTGCCCCTCGAATTCACCTTCCGCCTCTTTGAAATAGGGCTTCCAATCCGCCAGGCGGCTTTGCAACAGATTTGCAGCTCTCGATGGCAGAAGAGGCACAATCACCACGTCGGCAAACCGCCGGACTTTGTCGCGGGCGTACAGCCTGGCACGGGTGGCAACATTTAAGTCGGTCATGCTCGTTGCACCTCGCTAGTCCGCGCCGACCAATTGTTCGCCGAGCATCTGTTGATATAACCGCACGAGGGCCCGACGGGACACCTGCCAGGAAAGTTCCTGTTCGACCCTGCGGCGGCCCAACTCGCCCATCTGCCGACGCCGCTCGGGGTCTTGCAGCAGGGTGTCGATCGCCTTCGCGAAGGCGCGTGCGTCGTTGGCCGCGACGTATACTGCCGCATCGCCGGCCGACACGCGCGTCTCGTGGAGGTCGAAGGACACGATCGGCCGGCCCATGGCCATATATTCGGCCACCTTCATCATCGTTGACACGTTGTTGAACGCGTTCAGCGGATCTGGCGCCAGACACACGTCGGCAGTTGATAGACATCGCTGAATGAACTCGTCGCCTACCCAGCCGGGAAAATCCACGATGTCAGCGACTCCGAGTTGCTGACTGAGCGCCACTGTCTCGTCATATGCATCGCCCGCACCCATGAGGATGCAATGGATGTCGTCACGTCCAATCTCGTCGCGCAACAGACGCAGCACCCGTAGTGCGTAGTCCAGCCCGTCGGCGTGCCCCATTACGCCGAGGTACGCGAGCAGATACGGTTTGCCTCGACGCAGGCTGAAGTCCGGCTCCCGAGGGGTGAAACGGGTCAGGTCAGGTGCATTGCGCACCACGACGACACGGTCGGCGGACAATTTGCCGCGCTCGGTCGCGACGCGCCTATAGCTTTCGTTCGTCGAGATCACCGCATCGGCAGTTGCGAACGTAAGTCGTTCAAGATATCGGGTCAGCTGATAGAGGATTCGCCCGCCGCGGGGAAAGCGCGAAAGGAACAGTTCGGGTACCAGGTCGTGGTGGTCGAATACGAACCGCGTGCCACCGAGACGTAGTGCCAATGCGACCAGGAACAGCAGATCCGGGGGGTTACACGCATGCACGACGTCGATGCGGCCTTCACGCCGTACCTTCATCGCCAGCCGCAGCGTATGCCACAGCGCGACCGTGTACTCCCGTACGTAGCCGAGCGGCCCGCCGGAGGCCGCACGCAACGGATAACGCAGGATACGGACCCCTTCGATCACGGCTTCACGTTCGAGGTCTCGATCAGAGCCGGTCGGGCAGATCACCGTGACCTTGAACCCCGCGCCGGCCAACGCCTGGCTCTCCTGCCAGACACGACGGTCGCGCGGCACCGAAAAGTTCTCGACGAGGATCAGTATGTGGCGCTTCATCCTTTAGCGCTTTCACTCAGTACGCCACGACCGAAGACCACGTCCTCCATGGCCTGTTCCGCCGCGGCGACGCTCCGATCCAGATTAAACTCGGCCTCAACGCGGTCACGGCCAGCGCGGCCCATACGATGTGCCGTTTGTGGGTCCGACAACAAGCTCACGAGTCGAGCGGCGAGCTGTTGCGGATCCTTCGGTGGCACGAGGTATCCGGATTCACCGTGGTTGATCATTTCGGCGATACCGCCGACAGCGGTGCAGACCGCTGGTCGGGCGCAGGCCATGGCCTCGAGAAGCGCGATCGGAAAACATTCCACCGTGACCGAGCTCAACGCGAAAACATCTATCGCGCCGAGCAATCGAGCAATGTCGCCACGTGCACCGGCGAAGTGGACGTTCGGTGCGATCCGTAGTTCGGAGCACAGCGCTTCAAGATCGGGACGCGTCGCGCCCTCGCCGATAACGAGGAACCTTGCTCGGGGCATCTCGTGGAGCACGATGCCGGCGGCACGCAGCAGCGTGGCGTGGTCCTTCTCCGGACGGAGCGCAGCAACTATCCCGACCACGGGGTCGCCTTCGGCGAACCCAAATTCGGCGAGGACGCCGCGGTCGGTGTTGACCTCGAAGAGCGCCGGATCTACTCCGTTGTGGATGATGTGAATCTTGTCGTCGGGGTAGCCGAGTTCGTCCACCAGATACCGCCGTTGCGCCTCTGCAACCCCGAAATAGGCGCTCGTCCAACGGGTTAGCGCATGATCTACTGCGGTGCGGACTCTACTGCGCGGCTTGGGATCGCCGATGTTGTGAACCCACATGATGGTGTGTTCAACGCCCGTAATGCGGGCCGCGATGCGGCCCAGGATTTCTGCGTTGTAGCTCCGCATCACCACGATATCGGGCCGCGCACGCCGCGTGATCGAGACCAGTTCGCGTAGCGCGCGCACCGCATTTCGCTTGCCGCTCAGATGCAATGCCCTGGCTTCGATCCCTGCCGCGGGCAGAGCGGCGAACAGGCCGCCTTCCTCGCCGATGCAGATGACCGACGGCGTGAACCGTGCCGGGTCCATCCGCGGCAGCAAGGTGGTCTCATGCCGCTGGGCGCCGCCGAAACGCATATCGGCGACGACAAACTGCACACGGATTGGACGCCCGTTCATCGAGAGACCTCGCAATAGAGTGTGTCGAGTTGGCGCCAGACGGTGCGAACATCGAACTTGTCCGCGAATCGCGCGTAAGCGGCGGCACCGTAACGGGCGCGTAACTCATGGTCGCGAATGACAAGCCGCAAAGCGGCAGCAATCGCCTCGATGTCGTCGGGCGCGACGAGGACCCCGCACCCGCCGCCGATCATGTCCGGCAGTCCGCCGACGTCGCCGGCGACGATGCATAGGCCCCGGGCCATGGCCTCCAGCACCGACATCGGCTGACCTTCGTGACGCGATGGCAGTACAAGCACCTGCGAACGGTGGAGGAGGTCGCAGACCTCGCTCTCCGACAGCCATTCGAGCACCTCGACGGTATCTTCCAAATGAAGTTCCTTGAGTCGCCGCCGGGCCCGCTCCATCTCGCCGTCGCCGGCGATTGTTAAGGTGGCGGCCTCTCTGCCCAGCCGCACCCAGGCGTCGAGCAGCCTGAATGTGCCCTTGCGGTCGCCGATGACGCCGAGGAAAACCACACCGACTGGCATTCCAGGCGCGGGCTGGACGGAACGGCCGGCGGGTTGAACCGCGTTGGGGATTGTGGTTATCCGCGCGGCCGGAGCGACCGCCTGGAGCCAGGCAGCCCGAGTTTCGCCGAGCGCCACGACAGCGCTTGCCCGGCACAGGGTGGCGCGGATTACCGCCCGTGTCACTCGCGGTGAATTCTCGTAGTACACCTGGAAACTGGAACCGTGCATATGAATGACGACGGGGACGCGGGCGAGCCGGCTTGTCCACAGCAGGATCGCCTTCCGCATGAAGCTGGATCTACTTGCCGCGTGCAGGTGCACTACACCGGGACGGAAGCGGATCAATTCGGCGATGAAGAGCAGTGCGCCACGGGCGAATACAAGGATTTTCGCCGGGGCGGAGCCGTCTCGGTGGGTGACGATGTGCTGAATGTTCCAGTCGGTCCACAGTGGCGTCAGCTGCATGACCCGCACGTAGGTGGCGATGCCGCCTGGCGCTTCGGTGCTCGCCCACAGCGCCCGCCGTTTAGGCATGCCGCGGCCGTACCTGTTCAGCGAAGTCGCCGCCCGCGGCCGCCTGTCGGCGCTTGTGGCGTTCGTACCAGCCAATGGTGATGCCCGCGAGCAAGAATATGGCGCCCCTCGGAAAGTCGAAGTCCGAGTTACGGAGGTCGACGGTCAACCCGGTGCAAACGAAAACGGCCAATCCCATGATCGCAATGACTGCTAGCGGTTTGCCGCAAATATCGTCGACCGGGAGCGTCCGGTAGGCCTTCCATAGTCGGTTTGCAAGTAGCGTCAGCACGCAAATCCACAGCACGAGTCCGATCAAGCCCAATTCGACCAGGATTCCCATCTCGGTTTGGTGTGAGGACTCTCCGTAGCCCATGATCCACGGCGTCTCCGTGGACCACTGCTGATGGTGATAGGTGTTGACGGCGTCAAACCGGCCGATCCCCCAGCCGGTGAGGGGTTTCTGTGCGGCGGCCCAGAGCCCGGTCTCGTTGGCATTGAGCCGGTCCTGGACCTCATCCGGGGAGGCCACGCCACCGGCTTCGCGGTCGGTGCTCGTGAACACCGACCAGTTGATGGCGATCATCGTCATCACCAGGCAGAGGACCGTGATGAACCCCTTGCGGAATCCACTTGCCAGAGTTGCGCCGATGATGAGCACGGCCGCCAGGCTGAGCCAGGCCGCCCGGGTGTACGTCAGGTAGATGCCGCAGCCGCAGCCGACGGCGACCACGAATGCCATGAGCCTGCGCCATGCCGGTTCGCTGCGCCGGCTTGCCAGAAACATTGCGACGGCGAATCCGAGCGCCAATACCATTCCGTTGACGACCGGCTGGTTGAAGACGCCCACGGCCCGGCCAAACCAACCCTCCTGGTCGCTTTCGGAGTAGCGCGGCCAGACCCACTCGGTCGGACCAGTGAATGAAATGATGCTCATCATGGCCGAGTAGGCCGCCGTCGCCAGAATCACCCAAAACGCTGTGCGCACCGCCGCCGCCCGGTCGAATGTGTAGCGCCCGACCGCGTACAACACGAACGGGATCAGCGCAGAGGTGAGGATGAACCTGGGCACCGAAAAAGCAAAGTTGGTGGGTCTTTGCAAACCCGGGGTGTACTCGTGCAGCGCGAACATCGAGTAGATGTTCCATATCAGGTATAACGCCATCGCCCACTCGACCGCACCGATGCCCCGCAATCGGCCGGGGTTGCGGTACAACCAGAGCGCCGTCGAGACGATCAGCAAAGCGAACGGGGGCTTGTTCAGGTCGATGACGAGGTGCCCAGTATTCCGTAGGGGGAGGAATAGAAAGATCGTCACAAGAAGCAACAAGGTGGCGAAGACCGGGCTGCGCAGGGCGAGTGCTCCGAGCGCGAGAGCGGCGGCTCCCACAAAGAGCATTTTGCCGAGGGACGGGCCAACCAGCGGCGCCGCCGCCGCGGCACCGATGATCCCCACCACAGCGGCCGCGAGCAGCCATGCCCGCGCCGGCGTGCTGGTTGCAGCATGCAATCCGCTCATCGATACCGACTACGCACCGGTGTGGGTGTGTCTCGGGGCCGACCCCTGGCCCGGTGTTTCATTGGCGGGCGACGATGGCCACCGCGTGGAGAATGTTGACCTGGCCGACTGCGCGTAGGTCCCGTGGACCAACACCACTCCAAGGAACTCAGCGCGCGCCCTGCCCAGGACGTCAACGGCTGAGGTGACATCGCCGGCTCGTGACGACTCGGTGTCAACGACGACGACGGTAGAGTCCGCGGCGGCACCCAGCAGTTGCGCATCCGTGGAATCGGCGAGCGATGGAGCAGCGATCACAATGATGTCGGTGCCCACGCGAAGCTCATCGAGGATCGCCACGATTCTCTCGCGGGTCATACGCGAGTAGCGATTGGCGAATAACCCGGGCCACAGCAGCATCTTCAGCGACTCCACTTCGCCGTCATGCAGCATCTGGTGAATCACTTTGGTGTCGCGAAGCACGCGGTTGAGGCCTGCATTCTCGGCTGACTGCGACGCGTCATCGTCGGCAAAGACCAGGACAGTTCGATACTCCTGCTGCGCCAACACCTTTGCGAGCGCCTCAGCGATGCCCGCCGCTCCGCGCACGCCACGGCTATCCGTTAGGGCAATGACAAACGAGCCAGGCGAATCTTGACTACTAACGATGTTGGCAAGCGTGCGGATGCGGTCTTCGCGCAGCGCGCTCTGTCGAACCGAACGAGCACTGGGCACCTCAACCAACGGTTCAATGGCCGTCTTCTCCCGAAGATCTGTCGAACTGCTTATCCGTGTCGAGACGGCGGCCATTCCCACGGCGGCGAGGATGCCGAGCAGCAGTCCGCCCGCGGCCCCGAGCGCCAGGTTGTACGCAAGGCGCGGTGGGACCTGTCGTACTCCGGCCTCTGGCTGGAGGTCATAGAGCCGGTTAGTCAAGGAGAATCGGAGCGAGTCGATGTTGTCCTGCAATGAAGTCGCCTTCTGCGTCAGCGCGGCCGTATCCGGGAAGGATTGTTGCAGCTCAAGCAATTGGCGCTGGATGTCTGCGATCGCGCTATCCAATGTAATTTGCCCGGGCGGGGTGAGGTCTTCACGGAAGGCCGCGGCCATGCTCGTGGCCGCGTGTTGCGCGACTTCTGGGTCGGTAGCGGTGGCCTCGACAGTCAAGATCGAGCTACCAGGAACCGTGCGGGCGTCGAGGGTGACATCCTTGGGGATGCTCTTTTTGACCCTCAACCGGTCTTGCGTCGCTGGGTCGTTGAACAGGGTCGCGTACCCGATGACCGTGATTATATCCTGATCAGGAGACCGCCCAGGCGAAGACTGCACGAGTGTCGACTTTCCCACATACGTTGTATGAACCGGCTGCGAAGCTAGTGCCGCAACCACAGCAAGTCCAGTGACTAGCAAAACCAACCACCACCGTCTCCGGACCTGTTCGACGTGGCGCTTAATCGCAAGATTCATCGGCCCTCCACAC
>JAOPWF010000053.1 GCA_025965815.1 Mycobacterium sp. | reverse complement strand
CCGTGCTCCATGCGGATCGTCCAGTCGTCGCGGGTGGACGCGTCCTTTAGAACCTCGAACGCCCCGTCGTTGAAGATGTTGCAGTTCTGGTAGATCTCGACGAGGGCCGTGCCCTGGTGGTCGGCCGCCGCGCGCAGCACCGAGGTCAGGTGCTTGCGGTCGGAGTCGAGCGTCCGTCCGACGAACGTCGCCTCGGCGCCGAGCGCCAGCGACACCGGGTTGAACGGATGGTCCAGCGAACCCATCGGGGTGGACTTGGTGACCTTGCCAACTTCGGACGTCGGCGAGTACTGCCCCTTGGTCAGGCCGTAAATCCGGTTGTTGAACAGCAGGATCGTCATGTTGACGTTGCGCCGCAGCGCATGGATCAGGTGGTTGCCACCGATCGACAGGGCGTCGCCGTCACCGGTGACGACCCAGACCGACAGGTCCTCGCGGGCCAGCGCCAGGCCGGTCGCGAAGGTGGGGGCACGGCCGTGGATCGAGTGCAGACCATAGGTTTCCAGGTAGTACGGGAACCGGCTGGAGCACCCGATGCCGCTGACGAACACCATGTTCTCGCGTCGCAGCCCGAGCTCGGGCAGGAAGTTGCGGATGGTGTTGAGGATGACGTAGTCACCGCAGCCCGGGCACCAGCGCACTTCCTGGTCGGAGGCGAAGTCCTTGGCCTTCTGCGGTTGGTCGGTGGTGGGTACCCCGCTGGTTCCGGTCCGCTCAGCCGTCAAGCCGAGATCCACGCCGGTCAGGTTCCCGATCACGTCAGTCATGCATCAGCTCCTACGCCAGTCTGCACGGTGGCCGCGGCCAGCCGGGCGAACTTGGCTTTGTCACTTTCACTGTCAGCGAGTGTGCCGTCCAGGGCGGCGTCGATGATTCCCTCGACCTCGTCGGCGAGGAAGGCCATGCCTTCGACCTTGGTGACCGACTGGACGTCGACCAGGAACTTGCCCCGCAGCAGCAATGCGAGCTGCCCGAGGTTCATTTCCGGTGCGACCACCGTCTGATATGAACGCAGCACGGCACCCAGGTTGGCCGGGAAGGGATTGAGGTGGCGCAGGTGTGCATGCGCGACCTTGATGCCCTTGCGGCGGGCCCGCCGGCACGCCTCGCCGATCGGGCCGTACGAACTGCCCCAACCCAGCAGCAGCAGCTCGGCATCTCCGGTCGGGTCGTCGACCTCCAGATCCGGGACATCAATCCCGTCGATCTTGGCCTTGCGCAACCGCACCATCAGGTCGTGGTTGGCCGGCTCGTAGGAGATGTTGCCCGAGCCGTTGGCCGTCTCCAGGCCGCCGATGCGGTGCTCGAGACCCGGGGTGCCCGGGACGGCGAACTGGCGGGCCAGGGTTTCGGGGTCGCGGGCGTAGGGCTGGAAGGGCTCGTCGGCCTTCGCGAAGGTGTGGTCGATGGCCGCAAAGGTGCTGACGTCCGGGATGCGCCACGGCTCGGAGCCGTTGGCGATGGCGCCGTCGGACAGCAGGATCACCGGGGTGCGGTAGGTCAGAGCGATGCGGACGGCTTCGACGGCGATCTCGAAACAGTCCGACGGCGACTTCGGCGCCAGCACCGCGACCGGCGATTCGCCGTTGCGACCGTAGAGCGCCTGCAGCAGATCGGCCTGTTCGGTCTTGGTCGGCAGACCCGTGGACGGGCCGCCACGCTGCACGTCGACGACCAACAGCGGCAGTTCGGTCATCACGCCGAGGCCGATCGCTTCCGACTTCAGCGAGAGTCCGGGACCCGATGTGCTCGTCACGCCCAGCGCGCCGCCGTATGAGGCACCGAGGGCGGCACCGATTCCGGCGATCTCGTCCTCGGCCTGGAAGGTGTAGACGTTGAAGCTCTTGTGCTTGGACAGCTCGTGCAGGATGTCCGAGGCCGGCGTAATGGGATAGCTGCCCAGCACCACCTTCGTGTCGGCCAGCTGGCCGGCGACGATGATGCCGTAGGCCAGCGCGGTGTTGCCGGAGATCTGCCGGTACTCACCGGCCGGCAGCTGGGCCGGCGAGATGTCATAGGTGGTGCCGAACGCCTCGGTGGTCTCGCCGTAGTTCCAGCCCGCCTTCAGCGCGAGCACGTTGGCGTCGGCCACATCGGGCTTGCGGGCGAACTTCTCCCGGATGAAATTCTCACTGGTCTCGATGGGCCGCCCGTACATCCAGGACAGCAGGCCGAGCGCGAACATGTTCTTGGCTCGCTGACCGTCCTTCTTCGACGCGCCGATCGCCTCCACGGCGCCCAGGGTCAGTGTGGTCATCGGGACGGCCTGCACCACGAAGTCGGACAGCTCGTCGGTGTCGAGCGGGTTGGCCTCGTAGCCGACCTTCGCCAGGTTGCGCTTGGTGAACTCATCGGAGTTGGCGATCACCAGACCGCCGCGGGGCAGGTCGGCGATGTTGGCCTTGAGCGCCGCCGGGTTCATCGCGACAAGTACGTCGGGGCGATCACCCGCGGTGAGGATGTCGTAGTCGGCGATCTGAATCTGGAAGGACGAGACGCCGGGCAGCGTGCCCTGAGGGGCGCGGATCTCGGCGGGGTAATTTGGTTGGGTGGCAAGGTCATTGCCGAACAGTGCGGCCTCGGAGGTGAACCGGTCACCGGTGAGCTGCATACCGTCGCCGGAGTCACCCGCGAACCGGATGACGACCTTCTCCAGCTTCTGCCGAGCCGCCAGGCCGGCGACATCGGACTCTGCACTGGTCCCGTTGCCGTTCGGACCCACGACCCCGCCTTTCACGATCTGTTCTTCTGATGTCCTCCGTGTCGCGGTCGCGCAGACGCGCCGTAGGAGTTGACGTCCACCAGAGTTGCTGTCACTCGCGGTACCGATTATTGCACTTCTCTTAGGTAGGCTTTGACGGCTGGGTGTCGGGACACGCGGGTGATGTGGTATCGAACCTCCTGCTCAACAGCGTGAACACGGGCTCGCCGAGAACGAAGTGTGGTGTTCGTCACTTTTGCGGGCGGGTCTTCTCTAAGAATTTGGTTACCGATCAGTAGCCGGTGGCTAGCGCTAGCCGGGCAGGTTGTACGGCGTGATGATCTGGATCGGCGCGGACCGTGCCGGCTCGTACGGCAGCGCCCGGTGCTCCTGCAGGATCAGCCGCAACGCCAGCCGCGCGTCGGCACGCAGATCGTTGTGCAGAACCGCCGACAGCCTGCCGTCGCGCAGCAGTCGCCGGTTGTCCGCGTCCAGGTCGTGGGCAATAAAGACGCGGCAGACACGTCCTAATCGTTCGAACGCGGCGACCGTGGCGGTGTTGCCGCCGCCGACGGAGTAGACCGCCTCGACCGACGGGTTGGCCTCCAGCGCCTCCAGCACCAGGCGCTCGTTTTTCGCGTCGATGCCGTCGCTGTCGCTGACCTCGACGACGTCGCGGCCGGACCCACGCAGCGCCGACCGGAAGCCGACCTCGCGCTCCCCCTCGCCGCGGAACACGTTTCGGCTGACGGTTATCAACACGTCCGACGGCGCGGAGCCCAGCCACTGCCCCATCAGATAGGCGGCGGTCACGCCGGCGCCGTGATTGTCGATGCCGACGTAGGTACGCCGGGCGCTGTTGGGCACGTCGGTCGCATAGGTCACCACCGGGACGCCCGCCTCGACGAGCGCGTCGATCGCCTCGGCCACCGAGGGTTCGTCGGCCGCCTTCAGCACCAGGCCCTGGCTGCCGCGGATCCGTGCCAGCGTGTCCACCATCTGCGCGGTGGAGCCTTTCTCCCACAGGTGGAACCTGGCCCGCAGCATGGCCGGCGCGAAGGCGGGCAGTTCGGCTTCCACCGCGGCGCGGAAGGCGTCGGAGAACCGTTGCGGGGTCTGCATCACGACGTCGATCAGGTATCGGCGCCCGTTGAGGCGCAGCTGCGCACGCTGCGTGTCGAGGTCGGCGATGGCCTGTAACACCTCAGCGCGGGTGTTCTCCCGGACACCCGGGCGCTCGTTGAGAACGCGGTCGACGGTGGCCTCGCTCAGCCCGGACTGCTGGGCGATCTCGCGGACCTTGTAGCGGTGGGCCATCAGACTCCCATTCTGAGGTTTTTTTGATGGCTTTTTGGTGTTGATTGCGGTAACAGCCAGAGCAAGACTACGGGCATGCCAACCGCTCTGACCACGACACCGCCGGCCTGGATCGGCAAGTCGGAATGCGACATCGACGAGTTCCGTGCGCAGGTGCTGCGAGACACCGACCTGCGCGATTACCCGCACGCCACCGACGAGCGCGGCAACGTCCTCATCTACTCGGCGGCAGCACCGGCCGACCGGCGCGCACTGCAGACCGAACTTATTCACGCGCTCAGTGCGGGCCCAGGCGTCGTGGTGTTCGAGGACGCCGTCACCCCCGCCGTCGTCGACGCCGCGAGCGAATCGTTTCGCGCGCTGATCGCCGCGCAACGGGCCGACGGGTCCGCAGCGGGCGACCACTTCGGCAAGCCGGGTGCCAACGACAGGGTGTGGAACGCCGCGGAGAAGTTGGCACGCC
Organism: Mycobacterium sp.; assembly: GCA_025965815.1. GTDB lineage: Bacteria > Actinomycetota > Actinomycetes > Mycobacteriales > Mycobacteriaceae > Mycobacterium. The sequence continues at coordinate 12,883 of JAOPWF010000053.1, read as the reverse complement.
ATTCGCCGACCGTGTTCGCCGACTACTACGCCAACGACACCCTGGCCCTGATATCGCAGGCCTGGCTCGGTCCGCGTTATCAGGTCACCTCGCAGGTGAACGTGGTCAACCCCGGTGGCGCGGCGCAGGTCCCGCACCGCGACTACCACCTCGGCTTCGTCCCGACCGACCGGGTGGCCGACTACCCGGCGCACCTGCACCAAATGTCCGCGGCGCTCACGTTGCAGGGCGCGGTGGCGCACTGCGACATGCCGGTGGAGAGCGGCCCGACGATGCTGCTGCCGTACTCGCAGCGGTTCCTCGGCGGATACCTGGCCTTCAGGCGACCGGAGTTCATCGACTTCTTCGCCGCCCATCACGTGCAGGTGCCGCTGCGCAAGGGAGATGCGCTGTTCTTCAACCCGGCGCTCTATCACGGCGCGGGCGAAAACGTCTCGACCGATATCGCGCGGATGGCCAACCTGCTGCAGATCTCCTCGCCGTTCGGCCGCGCGATGGAGGCGATGGACCGCGGCGCGATGGTGCGGGCCGTCTATCCGGCGCTTCTGGCCATGAAGGCGGGCGGCCGGCCAGCCCACGAACTGCGCAACGTCGTCGTCGCCACGGCCGAGGGCTATGCGTTCCCGACCAATCTGGACCGCGATCAGCCGATCGACAGCCTCTGCCCGCCGAGTCAGGTGGACACCGTGCTGGCCGCGCTGGCGGACGACCTCACCCCGGAAGAACTCGACGTCGCGCTGCGCGACCAGGACGATCGGAGAACCCCGTGACCACCCTCGGCGTCATCGGCCTCGGCCGCATCGGCGCGTTTCACACCGAGACGCTGCGTGGACTCGACGAGGTCGACGAACTCGTGGTGACCGATGAGCGCCCCGACCTCGTCGCGGCCGTCGCCGCCAAATACGGCGCCAAGCCCGCCGAATCGGTGGACGCGCTGCTGGCGTCGGGCGTCGACGGGGTCGTCGTCGCGGCCGGAACCCCGGCGCATGCCTCTCTCACGCTGGCCGCGGTGGAGCGCGGACTGCCCACGTTCTGCGAGAAGCCGATCGCCTCGACAGCGGCCGAGAGCGCCCGGGTTGCCGAGGCGATCGTGCGTTCCGGGGTGCCGGTGCAGGTCGGCTATCAGCGGCGCTTCGACGCCGCGTTCGCCGCGGCGAAGCGGGCGGTCGACGAAGGATCGCTGGGCTGGCTGCACACCGTGCGCAGCACCACCATGGATCCCGCGCCGCCACCGATGGAATACCTGGCGGGTTCCGGCGGCATCTTCCGTGACTGCGCCGTGCACGACTTCGACGTGCTGCGCTGGATCACCGGCCAGCGTGCCGCGGAGGTGTACTCCACCGGCAGCATTCAGGGTGACCCGCGCTTCGCCGAGATCGGTGACGTCGACACCGCCGGCGCCCTGATCACCTTCGACCAGGGCACCATCGGCGTCGTCTCCGTCGCCCGCTACAACGGCCGCGGCTATGACTGCAGGCTGGAGGTGCACGGCGCCGACGACACCGTGGTCGCGGGCTGGGATCAGGGTGCACCGATGCGAAACGTCGACCCGGCCAACGAGTTTCCGGCCGGCCCCCCACATCGGTTCTTCATGGACCGGTTCGCCGACGCGTTCCGCGCCGAGTTGGCCGCATTCGTCCGGGTGGTCGATGGCACCGCCGCGCCGGCCTGCACGGTCGCCGATGCGGTGGAAGTCGCGCGCATCGCCGAAGCGGCCACCGAGTCCCTACGCCGGCACGCGCCGGTCCGCATCGAGGAGGGAACAAGTTCATGAAACTCGCCGGAGCGCCGATCTCATGGGGTGTGTCCGAGGTACCGGGGTGGGGCTACCAGTTGGCGCCCGAGCGGGTATTGGCCGAGATGCGCGGGGCCGGGCTGTCGGCCACCGAGCTGGGGCCGGAGGGCTTTCTGCCCACCGATTCAACCGAGTTGACAGCGGTGCTGCGGGAAAACAGGTTGAGCTGTGTGGGCGGCTTTGTGCCGGTGGTGCTACACAACTCCGACGGCGACCCGCTGATCGATATCGCCGGCCCGTTGGACGCCCTCGTCGCCGCCGGCGACGAAGTGGTGGTGTTGGCGGCCGCCTCCGGATCGGATGGCTACGACACACGGCCCGTTCTCGACGACAACCAGTGGGCCACCCTGCTGGCGAACCTGGACCGGCTGGCTGACGCGGCAGCCGCGCGCGGCCTGCGTGCAGTGCTGCACCCGCACGTCGGGACCATGGTGGAGACCCGTGCCGACGTGGACCGGGTGCTGACAGGTTCGAGAATTCAGCTGTGCCTGGACACCGGTCACCTGCTGATCGGCGGAACGGATCCGCTCGCGTTGGCCAAGGCGGTGCCGCGCCGCGTCGCGCACACGCACCTCAAGGACGTGGACGCCGCACTTGCGGCCCGCGTCCAGTCCAGTGAACTGACCTACACCGAGGCGGTGGCGCAGGGCATGTACACGCCGCTGGGTACCGGTGACGTCGACATCGCCGGCATCGTGTCGGCGTTGCGTGACAACGGATTCGACGGCTGGTTCGTCCTCGAACAGGACACCGTCCTGGCCGGTGAGCCCGACGGCGCAGGCCCGGTGCGCGACGTGATCGCCAGCGTCAACTATCTGCAGGACGTGCTCGGCGGCGTGCCGGCGTGAGCCTGCGGATCGGGGTGCTGGGCGCATCCCGGATCGCCGAACTGGCCATCGTCGGGCCGGCCAACGAGCTGGGTCACCGGCTGGTTGCCGTCGCCGCCCGAGATCCCCAGCGGGCGCAGCTTTTCGCGGACAAGTACGGCGTCGAACGCGTTGTCGGTTCCTACGCGGACGTGATCAACGACCCGGAGGTCGACGCCGTCTACAACCCGTTGGCCAACTCGCTGCACGCGCCGTGGAACCTCGCCGCGGTCGAGGCCGGAAAGCCGGTGCTCACCGAAAAGCCCTTCGCCCGCAGCAGGGTTGAGGCGTTGCGTGTCCGGGACGCGGCCGACTCAGCGCGCGTCACTGTGCTGGAGGGCTTCCACTATCTGTTCCACCCGGTCATGCAACGGATGCTCGACCTGGCCGCCGGTGACGTACTCGGCGAGCTGCGCGAAGTGCAGGTGCGAATGGCCATGCCGGCGCCGGATGCCGACGACCCGCGCTGGTCGGTGGACCTGGCCGGCGGCGCGTTGATGGACCTGGGCTGCTACGGGTTGCACGCGATGCGGATGATCGGCTGCCGCATCGGCGCCCGGCCGGACATCTGCGCCGCCCATGCCTCGCAACGCTTTCCCGGCCTCGACGAGTGGTGCGACGTCCAACTGCGCTTCCCGGGTGAAATCACCGGCCTCAGCGCGAACACCATGGTGGCCGACGCCTACTCCTTCACGCTGCGCCTGATCGGGTCTGAGGGTGACGCGTTCGCGCACAACTTCATCAAGCCGCACGAGGATGACCGGCTGACCATCCGGACGCCGGCCGGCACCCGGGTCGAGCGACTCGGCACCCGTGCGTCCTACACCTACCAGTTGGAGGCGTTCGCCGCACACGTGCTCGACGGGGCGCCACTGCCCATCGATGCCACCGACGCGGTCGACAACATGGCCTACGTCGACGCCGCCTACCTGGCCGCGGGAATGCAGCCCCGCTGAACGCCATTGACGGCAAGGCCCTTGCGTAACGCCAGCGCCCGGCAAATGGCGACGGCCCCGCGGACCGTTTCGGTCCGCGGGGCCCTCTGCTCACCGGTCAGCGCTTCAGTTCGTGTGACAGCGCCTCGAGTTCGTCGCCGCCGGCCATCTCCTGGGTCAGGTGCTCCAGGGTGATCTCGTCGTAGGTGCAGTCCAGCTTCTGGCGGCCGCGGTTGAGCAACACGAAGTGATCACCCACCATGTGCGCATGGTGCGGGTTGTGCGTGATGAACACCACGCCGAAGCCGGCATCCTTTGCCGCGGTGATGTATTTCAACACCACGCCCGACTGCTTGACGCCAAGGGCGGCCGTGGGCTCGTCGAGGATCAGCACACGCGCGCCGAAGAACACCGCCCTAGCAATCGCCACGCACTGGCGCTGACCACCGGACAGCGAGCCGATCGGCACGTCGACGTCCGGCAGGTCGATGCCCATCTTCGACAGCTCCGCGAGCGTGGTGGCCCGCATCGCGTTGGCGTCCAACGGCCAGGGAAAGCTCTTCTTGCGCACCTCCTGGCCCAGGAAGAAGTTGCGCCACACCGGCATCAGTGGCACGACCGCCAGGTTCTGATAGACGGTCGCGATGCCCTTGGCCAGTGCCTCCTTGGGCGAGCCGAACTTCATCGCCTCACCGTCGACCAGCAGCTCACCGTCGGTCTGCTGATGTAGCCCGGAGATGATCTTGATGAGCGTCGACTTGCCTGCGCCGTTGTCGCCCAGGATCCCGGTCACCTCGCCGGCGTGCACCCGGAGGCAGATTTCCTTCAGCGCAACGATATTGCCGTAGGCCTTGCCAATATTCTTCATCTCGACCAGGGGAACCTTGCCCCCGGACGGGGCGTCATGCACGGGTCGATCCACAGTTGCGGTCACGGGTCACCTCTTCGCTGCGTAGTTGCGGAATGCGTTGTTGGCGATCACCGCGAAGAGCAGCATTGCGCCCAGGAAGAACTTGAACCAGTCGGGATTCCAGCCTGCGTACACAATGCCCTGGTTCGTCATGCCGAAGATGAACGCACCGATGGCGGCGCCGATCGCGGTGCCGTAGCCACCCGTGAGCAGGCAGCCACCGATGACGGCGGCGATGATGTACAGGAACTCGTTGCCGATGCCCTGACCGGACTGCACCGTGTTGAAGGCAAAGAGCAGGTGCATGCCGACGAACCACGCGCAGAAACCGACGAACATGAACAGCCCGATCTTCACCGCGGTAACGGGGACACCGACGGCGCGGGCACTGTCCTGATCACCGCCGACCGCGAAGATCCAGTTGCCGATCTTGGTCTTGAAGAGCACATAGGTGGCGATGGCCGTGAACAGCAGCCACCACAGCACCGTGATCCGGATGGACACACCGCCAATGCTGAACGATGACGCGAACACCGCACGCCCGGAGTCGAAGCCCTGCATGTCGGACACGCTGGGGGTGGCGACCGTACCTGAGACCAGTTTCGTGACAGCAAGGTTGATGCCGGTGAGCATCAGGAACGAGCTCAACGTGATCAGGAAGCTCGGGATCTTCGTCTTCATCACGAGGTAACCGTTGAAGAACCCGATCGCCAGGGCCAGCACCAGCGCGAGCGCCGCCCCCGCCCACAGATTGAGGTGCAGGTTGTAGGAGATCAACGCGGCGGCCAGGGAACTGGTGGTCACCGCGACGCCGGCGGACAGGTCGAATTCACCGCCGATCATCAGCAGCGCGACCGCGCAGGCCATGATGCCGATCGCCGAACTGGCGTACAGCACAGTGGCCAACGCCTCAGGTGTGCGGAACGGCGGGGCGACGATCGCGAAGAAGATGAAGATCGCGATCGCACCGACCAGTGACCCCATCTCTGGACGGATCAGCAGGCGCTGGAGCTTGTTCTGCTCCTTGACCCGCTCGTCGCGGACGACTTTATGCGAAATCTCTACGTCTGTTTGAGTACTCATCAGCGGGTTCCCTTTTCGGCGTACGAAGCGACGGCGTCGATGTTCGACTTGTCGATGAATGAGGGACCGGTCAGCGTCGGCTGCCCGCCGCCGATGACGTTGCCGTTGTTCAGGTACAGCCACAGCGAGTCGACGGCCAGGTAGCCCTGCAGGAACGGCTGCTGGTCGACGGCCCACTGGACGTCGCCCGACTTGATCGCCTTGACGAGCGCCGCGTTGGTGTCGAACGTCGCGACCTTGGCCGGGCTGTTGGCGTTCTTCACCGACTGCACCGCGGTCAGCGCGAACGGCGCGCCGAGCGTCAGGACGGAATCAATGCCGGGATCCTGCTGTAGCTTGGCGGTGATCGTCGATTCGACCGACGGCATGTCCTTGCCGTTGACGTTGAGATTCTCAGTCGCGGCGAAGCGGTCCTTCACACCGGCGCAGCGGGATTCGAGTCCGACGTGGCCCTGCTCCTGGATCACGCACAGGGTCTTCTTCGCGCCGTCCTTCATCAGCCGGTCACCAGCGGCCTGGCCGGCGATGAACTCGTCCTGGCCGAAGTACTCCTTGACCCCCATGGCCTTCCAGTCCTCGAGCCCGGAGTTGAACGCGACGACCGGGATGCCCTTGGCTTCGGCGGCCAGCACCGCGGTACGCATCGCGTCGGGCTTGGCCAATGTCACCGCGATGCCCTTGACCCCGCTGTCAATGGCGGTCTGAACCAGGTTGGCCTGGTTCGGGGCTTCCGGGTCGTTGGAATACCGAAGTTCGACGTTGTCCTTCTTGGCAGCGGTTTCCGCGCCCTTGCGGATCAGATCCCAGAACGAGTCGCCCGGCACCTCGTGCGTGATCATCGCGATGGTGACGCGTGGCGTATCCGCCGTTCCGCCACCCATGCCGCCGTTCGTTTCCTGGGGCTTGCCCCCGGTGCTGGAACACGACGCGATCCCCACTGCGAGCACACCCGCCCCGGCGACAGCCGCGAGCCGACTAAACCTCATTGTTTCTCCTTGTGATCGAGTGCCGCCTGACACGCCCTAGGTGTCGATGTAATACGGGTCACAGCAGAAAGTCAATAGTTTGTTCGGACATTAGGACTGCAGGTCAAACAATTGACGGCATCATTGCTGGTCAGGACCGAGGAGCCGCGGTCGTCCCGCGGACCACCAAACTGGGGTTTCGCACCACGTCAACGACGCAGGCGTCGGCGACCTGGGCATCGTCGAGGCGGGCGACCACCCGCGCGACCGCCGCCTGCGCCAGTCCTGCCGAGTCCTGACCGATCGTGGTCAGATCGATGTGCGCCAGACCCGCTAGCGCGCTGTTGTCAAAGCCGACAACCGAAACCTGTTGCGGCACCGAAACTCCCGCACGGATCAGCACATCCAGCACACCGAGCGCGCAGCGATCGTTGAAGGCGATCACGGCGGTGGGCAGCGTGTCAGACTCCAGTAACGCCGAGGCGGCCGCCGCTCCCTCCCGTTCGGTCAGACCGCCGGGCAGCATCCGCTCCGCCGGCGGACCGCCGCCCATCGCACGCCGATAGCCGCGACGCCGTTCGGCGGCGCCGGGCGCCCGTCCGCCGTCGAGGAACACGATCTGCCGGTGTCCCAGTCCGCGCAGGTGGTCGACCGCCATGGCCGCACCCTCGGTGTCGTCGCTGCGCACCGCGTCCACCCCACGGACCCGGCGGGCCAGTGCCACCACGGGCATTTTCCCCGCCAGGTCGACGAGATCTGCTGCCGGCGCCCGCGGCCCGATCAGTACGATGCCCTCACACCGGTCGTCCACGAGCGTGCGCACCGCCCGGCGCTCGTCGCGGTGTGGCGTGACACCGCTGAGCACGACGTCGTAACCGATCTCCTCCGCGGCCGAGTACACACCGTCGACGAGGTCAGCGTGGAACTCCTGACCCGCAACGAACGTCACGCCCAGGAGTTTGGTGCGGTGCTGGCGCAACCGACGGGCGCGTGGATCGGGCCGGTAGCCGATCTCGTCGGCCGCCCGGCGAACCCGCTGCCGGGTCTGCTCGCTGGCGCCGGGCACCTCGCGCACGACGATCGACACCAACGCCCTGGACACGCCGGCGCGTTCGGCCACGTCCTCCAGGGTCGGTCTGCGCTCCACGCGGATCAGCCTAGAACGTTCCAGCCCAGGGATTGACGCAAACGGGCCGTTGACGCTTTACTTCACTAGAACGTTCTAGTTCTGTGATGGGAGTCATCGATGTCCACACCGTTGTCCTTCGGCCTCGTCGGCGCTGGCTGGATCGGCACCTTCCACGCCGAGACGCTGGCCCGCCGGCTGCCCGGTGTCCGGTTGGCGGCCGTCGCTGATCCGGACCCGGCTGCCGCCACCCGGCTCGCCGCGCCCCGTGACTATCGCAGCCCACTCGAGCTGATCGCCGATCCGAGGATCGACGCGGTGGCGATCTGCTCCCCCGCCGCAACACATGCCGACCTGGTCGTCGCGGCCGCGAACGCCGGTAAGCACGTGTTCTGCGAGAAGCCGATGGCGCTCACGCTCGACGATGCGGACCGCGCTATCGATGCGGCCCGCTCCGCAGGCGTCGCGCTGCAGGTGGGCTTCAACCGCCGGTTCGCCGACGATTTCGCCCGGATGCAAAGGCGGATCGCCGACGGTGCCATCGGCACGCCGCAACTGCTGCGGTCACTGACCCGAGATCCCGCCATCTCGGCGGAAATCGCCGCCCGGGTCAAACCGTGGACTATCTTCAACGAGACGCTGATCCACGACTTCGACACGTTGTGCTGGCTCAATCCCGACGCGCGGGTAGTGAGCGTCTACGCGCAGGCCGACGCGCTGATCCATCCGCAGTTCGCCGACTCGGGCTTCCTGGACACGGCCATGGTGCAGATCCGGTTCGACAACGGCGTTCTGGCCGTCGCCGAGGCCAACTTCCAGGCCGTCTACGGCTACGACGTCCGCGGCGAGGTGTTCGGCAGCGCGGGCGTCCTGACAGCAGGTCGGCCGCCGGAGGCAGCGGGCACCGGGAACACCGAGCTGTTCGCCGATGCCTACGTCGCCCAGTTCGCGCATTTCGCCGACTGCGTGGGGCGTGGGATCGATCCGTCCGTCACCGGCCATGACGCCCGCGTCGCACTCGAAATTGCTCTGGCGGCACGGGAATCCGTCGAGACCGGGGCGCCCGTCATGACGGCGGTGCTGCGGTGAGTGACTTCACGCTGGCGGTATGCGCGGAGATGGTGTTCCGCGAGCTGCCGATCGTCGACCGGGTACGGCGCATCGACGGGATGGGCTTCGCGGTGGAGATCTGGAGCTGGCACGACAAAGATCTGCAGACGCTGGCCGACACCGGTGCCCGGTTCTCCTCGATGACGGGGTATCTGCACGGCGACCTCATCGACCCGGACAGCGCCGACGAGGTGGTGCGGACCGCCGAGTTGAGCATCAAGGCCGCCGAAGTACTCGATGTGCCCCGGCTAAATCTGCACACCGCCGAACTCGTCGACGGTAAGGCGGCGCGTCCCCGGCACCGGGCCACCGGGCAGATGTGGCTGACCGCGCAGCGGACGCTGGAGCGCATCGGTGAGCTCGGCGCATCGGCGGGCGTCACCTTCTGCGTGGAGAACCTCAACACGATCGTCGACCACCCCGGGGTCCCGCTGGCACGGGCGAAGGACACGCTGGCGCTGATCGAGGCGGTCGGACATCCCAATGTGCGGATGATGCTCGACCTCTACCACGCCCAGATCGGCGAGGGAAACCTCATCGAGCTGATCCGGCGGTGCGGCGACGCCATCGGCGAGGTGCAGGTCGCCGATGTGCCCGGCCGATTCGAGCCCGGCACCGGCGAGATCAACTACCCGGCGATCGCAAAGGCCCTGCGCGGCATCGGCTTCGGCGGCACCGTCGGCATGGAAGCGTGGGCTTCTTCCGGTGGGCTGGGGGCACCTCCCGCTTGCGGGGGCGAGCGCAGCGTGGTGGCACTGGAGGCGTTCCGGAGCGCGTTCGCAGGCTGATCGCAGGTCTCGACCAAAGTGCGCTCCTTGCGAGCTCGTCTGCAATCCGCCGCCCGTGACGCACACTCGACGCCACGATCGCACACTCGGCCCCGGGTCAGCGGTCGATGAGCGCCGTCAGGCCGCCGCGGCGGCCTGGCGCTCCAGCCCCTGGGCCTCGAACCGGTCCTCGAGTTCCTCGAGAGTGGTGCCCTTCGTCTCCGGCACGAACTTGCGTACGAACAGCCACGACCCGACGTTGACCGCGACGAACAGTGCGAACGTGCCCGTCGAACCCAGCGCCGAATTCAACACCGGGAACAGGAATGAGATCAGTGCATTGGTGCACCACAGCACGAAGACGGCGATGCCCATCGCGAACCCACGGATGCTGAGCGGGAAGATCTCCGAGAGCAGCAGCCACACGCAGGTTCAGATGAACATCTGCACGAAGGCGACGAACACCACCATGCAGCCCAGGATGATGTAGCTGCGCATGGTGGATTCGGGCAGCAGGAATGTCAGCGACAGCGCGAGCTGCGAACCCGCGACACCGGCGAAGCCGGTCAACAGCATGGTCCGCCTGCCGATATAGCCGAGCAGAATGATGCCGATGATGGTCGTCACCACCGAGGTCACGCCGACGGCGATGGTGGCGATCAGCGACGCACTCACGCCCAGCCCGCTCTGCTCGAGAATGGTTGGCGCGTAATAGTTGACCGTGTTGATGCCGGTGGCCTGTTGCACGATGGCCAGCCCGCAGCCGATCAGCACCACCCGCCGGATCCAGGGGACGTCCCGGATCACCGAGAACGGGGTGCTCTTGACCCGCAGGGTGCGCTCCGCGTGTTCGACGATCGCCGCGAATTCGACATCCGCCTCCCGGCTGTCCAAGCTGTACCCGAGGACCTTGCGAGCCTCCTCCATTCGGCCCTTCAGCCCGTACCAGCGCGGTGAGTCCGGCAGCGCCATCATGCCCACCAGCAGCGCGACCGCGGGAACGGCGGCCACCCCGAGCATGATCCGCCACACATGCGGGTTTTGGATGACGTGATCGAGCAGCGCGTTCATGGCGAAGGCCAACATCTGACCGGTCACGATCATCAGTTCGTTGATGGTCACCATCCGACCGCGTCGTTCCGGCGGCGCCATTTCCGCGAGATACAGCGGGCAGGTCACCGACGCTGCTCCCACGCCAAGCCCCAGGATGATCCGGGCCGCGACCATGATCTGGACGTTCGGCGCGAGCGCGCAGCCGGCCGCTCCGACCAGGAAGATGCAGGCGCACAACAGCAGGGTGCGCTTGCGGCCGAGCCGGTCGGCGACGCGGCCGCCGAACAACGCGCCCAGCGCCGCGCCGGGGAAGAGCAGTGAACTGACCACCGTCGCTTCACCGAACGAACTCAGGTGCAGGTCATCTTTCATGTACAGCAGCGCACCGGAGATCACGCCGGTGTCGTAGCCGAACAGCAGTCCGCCAAGGGTGGCGATGACCGTCAGCTTGGTCAGAAATCTTCCGGAGGATCCGCCCCCTTCGGTTCGCGTCGGCATCATGGTCAGTCTCCTTCGGATCGTCGATCAGGCGGGTTGGGCCGCAGTGGAATTGGCGGCCCGCAGAGTGGATGCGGCCACCGACAGGCCTTCCAAGAGGGGAAGTTCGGTGTCCTCGTGTTCGATGTTGACTGCCATGTCGGGGTCGACCCGGCCGAGCGCCGACAGGAACCGGGACCAGAACTCGACGTCGTGCCCGCGGCCTACCGCGACGAAATCCCAGCTGGAGTTGTGCGGCCACCGGTTCACGGCGTGCCGCCCGCCGAGACCGGTCGGATTCTCACTAGGCGGTATCCGGGTGAAGCGGTCGTCGAGCACGCCGTGGATGGCGCACGCCGGATTGATCCGGGTGTCCTTCGCGGCGGCATGAAACACCAGATCGCTCAGGTAGTCGATAGCGGCCACCGGGTCGATGCCCTGCCAGAACAAGTGGCTGGGGTCCATCTCCGCGCCGACGTGGGTGGCGCGGGTCCTGTCCACCAGCCGCTGCAGCGTCGTCGGGTTGAAGACGATGTTCTGCGGATGCATTTCGATGCACACCTTGACGTCATGATCGCGGGCCAGCGCGTCGATCTCCCGCCAGAACGGCACGGCCACGTCGTCCCATTGGTAGTCCAGCGAGTCGAGATAGCCACTGTCCCAAGGGTTGACGTGCCAGGCCGGCCATCGGCCGCCCGGATGGGCGGCTGGCAGGCCGGACATGGTCACCACGCGGCGTACACCGAGCAGCGCCGCGACACGGATCGCGCGACGCAGGTCCTCGGCGTCCTCGGGTCCAACCTCCGGATCCGCATGTAGCGGATTGCCGTTGGCGTTCAGTCCCGTCAGTTGCACACCCGTTTCGACGAAGGGCCGCAGGTACTCATCGGGGTCCACACGTCCGGCCAGTAGCCCCTCGACCGGCAGGTGCGGCGTAGGCAGGAAGCCGCCGGCGTTGATTTCGGCGCCGACCAGACCGAGCGACGAGATCGTGGACAGGGCGTCCCGCAGCGACCGGTCGTGCATCGCCGCCGTGTAGACACCCAGCTTCATCACCATTGACCTCTTTCCGGACTGACGCGTGTTAGTTCTGTCGGACTAAAGCGCGTTAGTAACGCGCGTGAGGTCTACTATGGGTCCGAGAGCAAGTTGTGTCAACCATCACATTCCTGGAGCGCACGGTGACGATCACACCCACCGACGAGAACCGCTCATCTCGTCGTCCGACGATGGCCGACGTCGCTACCCGGGCCGGTGTGTCCCGGACTCTGGTGTCGTTCATCCTCGACGGCAAACCGGGTGCCAGCGCGGAGACCCGGCGCCGGGTGCTGGCGGTGGCCGACGAGATCGGCTACCGCCCGGACTCGGCGGCCCGCCTGCTGGCGCGCGGCAACAGCCGGACGGTAGGCGTGCTGATGGACGTTCGCCAACTGTTCGAGGCGGAGCTGGTCACCGGGATCTATCCCGCGGCCGAGAACATCGGCTACGAGGTGCTGCTGTCGGCCAACCTCCCGGATCGCGACGAGTCGGTGCCGATCGACGCGCTACTCAGCCACCGTTGCGGAAGTCTGATCCTGCTCGGTCCCAATTCCGATATCGCTCACCTTCGGTCGCTGGCCGACCGGGTACCGGTAGTCGTCGTCGGGCGGCGCCTGACTGCCGCCGAATCGTCGGCGACGGCGCACGGCCTGGCGACGGTGCGCACCGACGACGCGAAGGGGATCCGCCAGGCCGTGGGCTATCTGGTCGAGCTTGGTCACCAGGACATCCATCATGTCGACGGCGGCACCGATCCT
>JAOPWF010000049.1 GCA_025965815.1 Mycobacterium sp. | reverse complement strand
CAGCGTCGCACCGGTTACCGCGGAGGTGATGATCATCGGAAACCCCGCCCACACGCTCGCCACCGCCAGCAGCGACCGTCGGGCAGAGGCCGGCACGGGCTCTGATTCGTATTCGTTGGTTAGCAGTTCGTGGTCGGTTGTCTTGGGCATGCCGGTGAACTCCCTTCCTGGTGGCACGACGTTGCCGGCCATCAGTTCGTGGATGTCGTCAATACATCTTGGTGGCGTTAATTCGGTCGCGCTGCATGACCCTTCGCCAGCGCGGCGGCGACCGCCCGCGAGGTGTACTCAGAGTGTTCGGTGGTCGTGATCAGCAGCGTGTACAGGTCACGCGCGACGATGGACTCCAACATCTCAACGTGCTGACGATGGGCCTCGTGAAAGTCGTCAACGGTGGAGGCGTAGATGGCCATGAACGGTTCGACCTTGTCCCACACCCGGCGGATGAGTTCGAGCAGATGCGGACTGCGCGCGCAGTCGTAGAAGCGGCGGTGGAAGTCCTGATTGAGCGCGCGCCACTCGTCGGCCCGGATGTCGTCACCATCCATGCGAGCCAGAATGTCGTGCAGGTCGCCGATGTCCTCATCGGTGATCTGCTCGATCGCCCACTCGGACGCGAGTAGTTCGAGCTGCAGCCGGATCCGGAAAACCTGCGTGACCTGATCGGCCGACATACTGCTAACGGTGATGCTGCGACGCCCGAACACGACCAGGCCGTCGGATTCAAGCCGGCGCAGCGCCTCGCGGACCGGCATCGTGCTGACCTCGAACAGGTCCGCGATCGACCGGAGGGAGACCTTGGTGCCGGGTGCCAGCGCGGCCGTGGTGATTGCCCACCGGAGTCTGCCGTAGACCTCGTCGTTCACCGTCGACACCCGGATCGGCTGTCGCTCCATCGGCCCTCCCTAGTGATGTGTGATCACACGGTAGGAAGCCGCCTCGCTACATTGGTGACCGCAACGTTTCCCTTTGGTAAATCTCGCCTTATCCGAAGATCCTTTGCGTGCATGTGGAAACTCGCTTCGCCCAGTGTGTGACTAACGGTGGGCATGTCTGCGCCTATCCACCTGAGGTGCGACTGGTCGAGGTTCGCACCTACGACCTCGGTCCGGCGCTTTCGATGAGCCGCAGGAGTGTGGAGGAGCCGTGGACGAGCTGGCCGCCTCGTGGTGATCCAGTTCGGGATGGAGTCTCCGGGTCCGCCGGGTAGTCCGGGCTGACTAAATTCCTTCGCGTTGAGGGGGCACGTTGTGGCACGTTGGCATTCTGTGATCACTTCTGCCGGCCTGGACCCCCTGGTACTGCGTAGCCCCACCGAAGACGACTGGGATCAGATGGCGCTGCTGCACGGAGTCAGCTTCGGCACGTTGAACCACCGGGATTCGTTCGGGATGTTCCGAAGCTTGGTTGCCGACGACGGCGCGGTTGTGGTCTGCGACAACGACGCAGTCGTGGGCATGGCGGTGTACTTCGACATGCAGTTGACGGTGACCGGGGGTGCGGTGCTGCCAATGGCCGGACTGAGCTTGGTGGGAGTCGCGCCGACCCATCGCCGTCGCGGCCTGCTGCGAGCCATGTACACCGAATTGCATCAACGCATCGCCGCTGCCGGGTATCCACTGGCTGGCCTGACCGCCAGTGAAGGCGGCATCTACGGGCGCTTCGGCTACGGTCCGGCGACGATGGAGCTCGAGTTGACCATCGACCGGCGCTTCGCTCGGTTCCACTCCGACGCCCCCGACCCCGGCGGCGTCCGAGTGGTGCGGCCGGACCAGCATGGCGACGAACTCGCCGCTATCTACGACCGGTGGCGACGGCGCACACCGGGCGGGCTGGCGCGTCCACAGACGCTGTGGGACCACTACCTGGCCGACCGCGAGGACGACCGCGACGGTGGGACAGCCTTATTTGGGTTCCTTCACCCTGACGGCTACGCGCTGTACCGCATTCATGGCAGCGAAACCAGGAGCGTGCGAGTCGAGGAGTTCAAGGCCGTCACCACCGACGCGTACGTGGCGTTGTTGCGCGCGCTGCTAGGTCTGGATCTTATGGAGAAGGTGGTCATCTGGACGCCTCCGGGCGATCCACTGCCGTACCTGCTCACTGATAGCCGGGTGGCGCGCACCACGACATACGAGGACAGCCTGTGGCTGCGGATCATGGACGTCCCAGCGGTGCTCGAGGCTCGCGGGTACCACGCCGAGCTGTCCACCGTGATCGAGGTGTCCGATCAATTTGCAGGCAGCGGTGGACGATTCGCGCTCAACGTCCGCGACGGTCAGGCCCGCTGCACGCCAACCGACGCAGCACCGCAGGTGGAGATGGATCTCGACGTCCTGGGAAGCCTCTACATGGGCGGACACCCGGCGCCGGCACTTGCTGCGGCGAACCGGTTGCGCGCCGCAGACGCCACGGTGCTCCCGCGCCTGGGGACGGTATTCGTCAGTGACGTCCCCGCCGAGCTCGGCTACGGGTTCTAGCTCTAGAGGTCGGAAATGGGGCCGCCACCCAAGCAGGATGATGGGCCGACCGCGGTGCCTACCCTTTTGTCAGTTCCAGTGCGGTAGTTCCGCGCGGATGCGGACCGGGGAAGCCCAGCCGGCGTGGTCCGGTCGGCCCAGTTCACCGTGATGCTCATCTGCGAGCGGTAGTGCACCCACGCCAGACCCGGCAGCCGGCTGTCGGTGGGGTACGCGGGATAGGTCATCTGGTAGCCCGAAAGCCAGACGAACGGCACGCTGACGCCGTCCATCGACTGGATCCAACGGGGGAAGTGGGCAGCGGCGGCGAGTAGCTCGGCGTGGGCGGAGTCGGGGCCCCGCAGGTGGCGCGGCCGAATGTGCTGTCCCGGTGCCCAGTGCGCTCCGAGGTCGACCGTCACCCGCCGGACTCCCGGCCGGTGCTCCATGCCCCGGAGCAGCTGCACCGGTTTGGGCTGGTGCTCGTAGCGGTCCTGCCGCCAGTCCCAGGACCACGAGTGGGGTTGGCGCGCGGCGGCGACCGTCCACAACTCATGGCAGGTGCGCCGGATGCCGTCCATCTCGTCGAAGGGCTCCCGGCGGTCCCGGTAGACCGCGATGAGATCGACCACGAGTGGATCGGCGTGCCAGCGCGGGACAAGGTCGATCGTGTCAAGGTCGGCGGCGTCCAAACCCCAGCCTCGCTCGGTGTTCCACCGGCGGATGTTCGCAAGCTGCTCGGTCAATGGAACGAACATGTGCCTCGGCGGCCGGCCCCGCACCACGTTGGTCGTATCGCGCGTGATGCGGAGGGCACTCGTCATGGCTCTGTACTACCACCTTGGCTCCCGCAACCCGTAGCCAGCATTCCTCCCATCGAGCCCTGCCGGGCGCGGGCGTGGATGGGAGTGGGCCTAAGCACCGTACGTTCGACACGCGTCATCGGCGACGCCCTCGCACCACGCTCAATCCGGTTCGGGCGCGTGTTTCGAGGACCTAACGATTGTGTTGTGTCTTGGCGTCGATGCGGGCGCAAATCGGGCAGCCGTGGTCTGGTGAAGCTGATGCTCTCCTACTTCGGGCTTTCCACCCTCCGCCTTACCGTCGCCACGGCGGCGTGTTCGGCGCTACTCGCCATCGGGGTGCCGTCGGCGGCTGCCGCGCCGGCCACCGACGGCCAGGGTTTCGTCGACTCCACGGCGCGGTGCACCACGCCGGACGCGGCGGCTGCTTTCGGCAGCACGGCGACCTCGCGCGTGGCGATCTGCAGGACTCCGGGCGGTCAGTACGAGTACCGCGGCGTGCGGGTGCGCGATGGTGCCAAGCTGATCGTCCCCGCCTCGCGGTCCGGCGACGGCGGATTCGTCGCCGAGAACGACGGGATCACCTACACAGTGACGGCGAGCTCGCTGGTCGTCAGCGTCGGCAAGCAGGTGATCCGCGAGGAGCCGATGGTGGACTTCCGCGGGCCGGAACCGCCCAAAGCACCCACAACCCCGACAGCGATCGAAACGCCGGAAACGCCGGCGACGCCGTTGCCGCCACCGTTGCCCGCCGAGGTGGGCAGCGGCGGCTAGCTCGGCGAGCCGGTGAGCAAGGACCGGCTACTACCGCGGCTCGAAGGGAATACATGCAATGATCAGCGGAGGTACCCGGCAGTGCGCAAGCCAATTGCGCGTCTGCAATGGTCACTGTGACGTAATGGTGATAGTTCTCCTGCGTTGTCGATTCCGACTGTTGAGCGCTCATCACGCTCTACGTGATGCGGCCGGAAGTGGCTCCCACCTCAGCAACGAGTGACAGCCCTGTCTGTGATCACGTAATCCACGGCACCGCGGGCCATTCGGGATCAAGCTTTAGAACCTGCAGGTCGAGAACCCCTGCTGATGCCCTGAAAGCGTTGGCGATCTGGGCCAGCAGAAAGGCAGACAGGCTGCGCTCGACCTCGGTGGGGGAGGGCGGACCCGCGACTTTTGTCGTTGCTCCCAGCTGCCGCCTCCATCGCTGCAGTGCGCGACACTGCGTCTCAGAGGCACGGGCGACCTCCGCGACAAGAGCACAAGCTGACGGCATGAGCTCTCCCTCGACGCGCGGGTACTGAAGCTGACAAGCCAACGGTACGCCCCGACGCTAGCTGTGGCAAGCGTAACGCTAGCTGTAGCTAGCGCACCTGACGGGCCTGGCGCAACGAGGAGATCTGTGCTTCACCCATCCCCGCTGGGCTGCGTCACATCCATCCACCGGCGGCTTCAAGCGTGGTGCCTGTGACGTAGGAGGCGTCGGGAGATAGCAGAAACGCGGCTGCTGAGGCGATTTCGGGCGCATTGCTCAAGCCCGGGTTCCACTCGTATTACCGTCTATCGCTTGCACCAGCTGTTGCGGGCATGTTCGCCATCGGGATCAACGAGATGTGGCGCGAACGCGGTCACCGTTACGGCCGGATCAGCCTTGCAGTAATGATATTCGTGACAGGTGTCTGGAGCTGGTCGACGGTGGGTCGCAATGACGTTGCAAGCTGCAGCTGATCCCGCAGCTCATCCTGAGCGCGGCCTGCTGAGAGCAGCGATTGCAGCGACATTCGGTCGCTGACGGGATCGCGGTGTACCGCACCGACCCTGGTGCGCACCCACACGCCCGCGACGACGGGCTCTAGGTGCTCGACCACCGGTGGTAATTCATGTCGGCTGACGTCCAGAAGTTTGGTCATGTTGGACCGATAGGACTTCCGCGCATCGTCAAGAGTGTTGGCGCCCCCGGCGCGTGCATGCCGCATCGAGTGGTAGGTGATGGAGGGCACGTACTCGGGGACATACCGATACACCACGTGCTCGGGTATGGCGGAACGGCTTTGCCAGAAGCTCGGGGCGGCATGTCGAAGTCGCGCGTTGCGTCGAGGCCGTTGCCCAAAACACTTGAGCGGTTGTGCGATTCAGCAGGCATTTTGGACTGGTCCCATTCCTCGCGATTTCGGGTCAGGTCAGGGGTGTTGCGGCGGTGACGAATTCGTCGGTGAAGGTGGCGCCGGTGTCGATGGTCTTGCCTTTCACGGCGGGGTTGAAGGCTGACAGCACGGCCAGGCAGGTCGCGGGTCCGCTCGGGGGCATGATGCCGGTGGGGTTGAAGATTGCCTTTTCGTTGTCCAGTGCTTGGGCGTAGGCGTCTTTGCCGACGCCGGCGTAGTAGGACGCGGGCATCTTGTCGGCGATTTGGGCGCCGTTGTGGCCCTGGATCCACGCGAGGGTGGCGACGTAGGCGTTGACCAGTTTCTGTACAAGGTCCTTGTGGGAATTGACGTAGTCGGTGGGCATGTACAGCGACGTCGCCGGGTACTCGCCGCCGAGCACGGCCTTCGCGCCCGCGG